>JAYUCX010000126.1:0-3271 GCA_043740145.1 Gammaproteobacteria bacterium | reverse complement strand
ATGCCTTTGGTAGCCTGCGCCTTTGAGTTTCGTTTCATGGGCGGCTCGATGGGCTCGGTGGTCGGCGAGCGCTTTGTGCGCGGCGTAAACGTCTGCGTGGAGGAGAAGGTGCCGCTGGTGTGCTTCGCGGCAAGCGGCGGCGCGCGCATGCAGGAAGGGCTGCTTTCGCTGATGCAGATGGCCAAGACGAGCGCGGCGCTGGCGCAGATGAGCCGGCGCGGCATCCCCTTCATCTCGGTGCTCACCGATCCCACCATGGGCGGCGTGTCGGCGAGTCTCGCCATGCTGGGTGATATTAATATCGCCGAGCCCAAGGCCCTGATTGGTTTCGCCGGCCCTCGGGTGATCGAACAGACCGTGCGTCAGACGCTCCCCGAGGGATTTCAGCGCAGCGAATTTTTACTCGAGCACGGGGTGGTAGACATGATAGTTGACCGGCGTGAGATGCGCGACCGGATTGCGAAATTGCTTGCCTTGCTTACGCATCAAAACTATCAGGATCAAGTAGCAAGTAGCAAGTAGCAAGGATTTTCTCTCTTGCCACTTGCTACTTGTCACTTGCCGCTACATTTCTAAATGCGCTTTACTACACTCGCCGACTGGTTGTCCTGGCAAGAAATCCTACATCCAAAAAAAATAGATCCGGGCCTGGAGCGCTCGGGCGAGGTGCTGCGCCGCATGGGCCTGAAACCTCCGATGTATACCGTCATCACCGTGGGCGGCACCAACGGCAAGGGTTCCAGTGTGGCGATGCTGGAGGCCATACTTTTGGCGGCGGGTTATCGGGTGGGCGCCTATAGCTCGCCGCACTTGCTGCGTTACAACGAGCGTATCCGCGTGAGCGGCGTCGAGGCGGATGATCACGAACTGTGCGCCGCCTTTGCCCGAATAGACGAGGCGCGCAGCGAAATCTCACTCAGTTATTTTGAATTCGGCACGCTGGCCGCCTTTGACATTTTTCACCGGGCGGGGCTCGATGTGGCCATACTGGAGGTGGGAATGGGCGGCCGGCTCGACGTGGTCAACCTGTTCGATGCCGATGCCGCATTGGTGACCACTATCGGATTGGATCACATGGAGTGGCTGGGGCCGGACCGCGAGAGCATCGCCGCGGAGAAGGCCCAAATTTTTCGCCCAGGACGTCCGGCGATCTATGGTGAATCTGATCCGCCGCAGAGTCTTGTTGCTTATGCCAAAGAGATTGCCGCGCCGCTCTATTGTTTCAAGCACGACTTTGGTTATGAAACTCATGGCCAAGGCTGGTCGTGGTGGGGGCCGCGGCGTGGCATCGAGGCGCTGCCGATACCGAGATTGCAAGGCGACTTTCAACTCCAAAATGCCGCAGCGGTGCTGATGACCTTGGAGACTCTTGCGACGCACAGGGACGTGCTAGTGTCGCGGGAGGCAGGACGCCGGGAGCGACCAGCGCGGTTGTCTGTGTCCGAGCACGACATTAAGCAAGGCCTCAGCACAGTGAACTTGCCGGGGCGTTTCCAGGTCTCAACGGGCACAGACATGGTCACGCGCATCTTCGACGTGGCGCACAATCCTCACGCCGCCGCCGCGCTCGCCCAGACCTTGCGCAAGCAGCCGTGCGCGGGCCGCACCCTGGCGGTGTTCAGTATGCTGGCGGATAAAGATATCGCAGGCGTGGTGCGGGAGATGCGCGATGTGGTGGATACTTGGTATGTAGCAAGTCTCGCCGTGGAGCGCGGGAGCTCGGCTGAGCGGCTGGCGCAACACGTGCGGGATGTCATCCCCGAGGCCGAGGTATACAGCCATGAGACGGTGGAACAGGCCTATCAAGCCGTGTTGCTCGCAGCGGGGGCGCAAGACCGGATAGTGGTGTTTGGTTCGTTTTATACTGTCGCCGAGGCGCTACGTCAGGACTATAATAACCGTAGTATGCAGACCATGAGATCAAGATATGGAAGGGAATAGATTGAAGCAGCGCCTGGTGGGCGTGACGGTGCTGGTCGTTCTGGCGATAATCCTTATCCCCTTGTTGTTGACGGGCGGGAAGGAAGACGATAGCAGCGTTGTCACTATACCGCCCAAACTGGATACCGGCTTCAGTTCCAAGATCACACCGTTGGAACCCGCCCCTGCTCCACCGAAACCTGCTGTCGTCGATAGCACGCCATTGCCCGTGCCTGCTCCGTCTGCGGGCAACTCTGCAGCGCCCGTCACCGTGTCCCCGCAGACGAGTGAGAAGGCGCCGGGGGCAATCGCTACAGCGCCATCGGCAGATAAAACGGATACCCAGTCGGCCGCTAAATCCGAGCCACCCAAGCCGGATAACCCGCCACAGGCCGATAAACCGGCTCCCAGCAAGCCGCTCGCTTCTGCGGCGCCAGCGGCAACCGCACCCTCCGAAGAACGCATGAATATCACCGCCTGGATCATCCAGCTGGGCACTTTCAGCAGCGAGCAGAACGCCCTGGCGCTGCGCGATCAATTGCGCGCCAAGGGCTATACGGCCTTCGTCGAGAAGATCAAGAGCGGCGACAGTCAGTTGTTCCGGGTGCGCGTGGGCCCCGAGCTGGAACGCGCCCGCGCCGATGCCCTACGCGATAAATTGGAAAAGGAAACCAAACAAAAGGGCATCGTTGAACGCTATCCCTCTTAGCCGGGGGCGTGAGCGCAGTTTTTGTTTGCATCGCCGCAGTGCTATAATACACAGCTTGATTTGATGCGCCGGCATGAGTCAGCCGGCCGGCAAAGGCCGCCATGATCTGGGTTGATTATGCCATTATCGGGATTATTGCCCTCTCCGCGCTGATCGGCCTGCTGCGCGGCTTTGTGCGAGAGGCTCTGTCGCTCACCGCATGGGTGGTCGCCATCTGGGTCGCCGTGGAATTCAGCGGCCGGCTCGCTCCGGTGTTGACGCATTACATTTCGGTACCCTCGCTACGCTTGGTTGCCGCCTTTGCGGCCTTGTTTCTGGGCATCTTGATCCTGATCGGGATCATCAATTTTCTCATCGTGCGGCTGCTGGCCAAGACCGGCCTGGGCGGCACCGACCAAATGCTCGGAGTCGTATTCGGCATCGCCCGCGGCGTTGTCGTGATCGCCATCCTGGTATTATTGGCCGGCGCCACGCCGTTCCCCAAGGACCCGTGGTGGCGTCAGTCTATGCTGATCGTTTACTTCGAGGACCTGGCCGTGGTAGTGCGCAACCTGTTGCCCACCGACATTGCCAGTCATTTTGTCTACCAGGATTCATGAAAGGTCACCAGTAAGATCGAGGGCGCGTTAATGAATGTATGTT
>JAYUCX010000125.1:0-3282 GCA_043740145.1 Gammaproteobacteria bacterium | reverse complement strand
GGTCCCCGCATGGCCGTCAAGGTGGATGTCCAATATGCCTGTCCTGCCGCAGGTTTGCCCGGCGAGGCCGAGATTATCCGCTGGGCGCGGGCGGCGCTCGCAGACCGGCACGGGACGATCACGGTGAGGATAGTAGATGAACAGGAGGGTGCGGCGCTGAATCGTTCTTATCGTCACAAGCGCGGGGCAACCAACGTGCTCTCCTTTTCGTTCGAGCCGCCTGAAGGTGTTGCCTCTTCGGTGCAAGACTATCTGGGCGACATAGTGATTTGCGCCCCGGTGGTGGCGCGCGAGGCGCAGGAACAACACAAACCGAGCGAGGCGCACTGGGCGCATATGGTGGTGCACGGCTGTCTGCATCTTGTAGGTCATGACCACCAGCACGAGGCAGAGGCCCGCACGATGGAAGCGCTCGAAACGCGAATAATGAATAAATTGAGTTACCCCGATCCCTATGGAACCTCTGATTAAGAGGTTCCTGCGGTGCAAGGACGCACCGCCATTTTGCAAACACGTAAGTGTTTGTAAAATGAAGAAAAGCAAAAACCGCGTTTTTGCTTTTTGTGCTCTGAGAAGTCCGGGACGGACTTATTCAGAGCTTCACTACATGGAACAAGAACTACAAAACCTATGAACGACCGACCTAGTGAGACTGCGCAACGTTCCTGGCTGGAGCGTCTGAGGCTAGCGTTTTCAGGTGAGCCGCAAGATCGCGAGCAACTCGTTGAACTGTTACGGGATGCGCAAAAGCGCAACCTCCTCGACATAGACGCGCTGGCGATGATCGAGGGCGTATTGCAAGTCTCCGAGATGCAGGTGCGCGACATCATGGTGCCACGCTCGCAAATGGTAGTGGTTGAGCGTGATGTGCCTCCCGAGGAATTCTTGCCGGTCATCATCGAGTCGGCGCACTCGCGCTTCCCTGTGATCGGAGAGAGCCGCGACGAAGTGATCGGTATCCTGCTCGCCAAGGATTTGTTGGCCTATTTCAGTGCCGGACGCAAGGGCGCCTTTCAAGTGCGCGACGTATTGCGCCCCGCCGTGTTCATCCCGGAGAGTAAACGCCTGAACGTGTTGCTCAAAGAATTCCGAGCCAGCCGTAATCATATGGCCATCGTCGTAGACGAATACGGCGGCGTGTCGGGCCTGGTGACGATTGAAGATGTGCTCGAGCAGATCGTCGGCGAGATCGAGGACGAACACGACATCGAGGAAGAAAACTATATCGTCAAGCACAGTGACATCAGCTATACGGTAAAGGCCATCGCGCCGATTGAAGAATTTAATAAACAGTTCGGTACCGATTTCAGCGACGAGGAGTTCGATACCATCGGCGGGCTGGTGGTGCACGATTTCGGGCGCTTGCCCAAGCGCGGCGAGGGCATGGAGCTCGGGCGCCTGCGGCTCAGGGTGCTGCGCGCCGACAATCGCCGCCTGCATCTGTTGCGGGTGACCTTGCCCACCGTAAAAGAAGGCGAGACCGAAGTCTAAAAGGGCGCTTCTAAAAATGATGGATTTTAATTCAAGACAAGGCGCAGCGCTGTCGAGCAGCGCAGCATACACCCCAGTATGTGAGCAGCGGAGACAAGCTGCAACGCAGTATTGGAGCAAAAGACACATTTTTAGAGGCGCCCTAAAATCATGCGCCTGCTCGGCACCCTAACGGCGGGCTGGAGAGGCGACCTGCTGGCCCTGTTCGCCGGCGCTCTGCTGCCGCTCGCCTTTGCGCCGTTTCACCTCTTTCCGCTTGCCGTTATTGCCCCAGGGCTGCTGTATCTGGCTTGGCTGGACACTTCTCCTAAGCGCGGTTTCCGGCGCGGCTGGCTGTTCGGGTTGGGAATGTTCGGCGTCGGCGTGTCGTGGGTGTATGTGGCCATCCATGTCTTTGGCGAGGCCAGCATCCTCCTCGCGGGATTTCTCACCGGCCTGTTCGTCGCCCTGTTGAGTCTGTTTCCCGCGCTGTTGGGTTACACAGTGGCGCGGTTCTACGCACAGCGCACACTCACTGTAAAACTGTTGCTGATCTTTCCCGCTGCCTGGGTGTTGTTTGAATGGCTGCGCGGCTGGGTGCTGAGCGGCTTCCCATGGCTGAATCTGGGCTATAGCCAGATCAGTGCCCCGCTGGCGGGTCTCGCGCCCATCTTGGGCGTTTACGGCGTATCCTGGGCCGCGGCGCTGAGCGCAGGTCTGCTGCTCTACACGATTACCGCATCGAATTCTCGCCGTTGGCGTGCGCTGGCAGTACTTGTTTTGCTGTGGAGCGGTTCCGCGTTGCTCATACCCATCGCGTGGACCCAGCCGCACGGTAAACCGCTGCGCGTGAGTCTCATCCAGGGCAATATCCCGCAAGAGATAAAATGGCAACCGGAGCAGCGCCGCCGCACGCTTGACCTCTATGCCGAGCTTACCGCACAGCGCTGGGGTGATGACCTGATCGTCTGGCCGGAGGCGGCGATCACGATGTTTTATCACGAGGTCGCCGACAACTATCTTGCGCAATTAGACGCCGCGGCGCGCCGTCACAACACCGATCTGATTTTTGGAATTTCGGTCGAAGACCCGGACACCGGCCGTTACTACAACAGCATGATGAGCCTGGGCCGCAGCGCAGGCTTTTACTTCAAACAGCACCTGGTGCCGTTTGGCGATTACGTCCCCTTCGCCGGCCGGCTGCGCGGCCTCATTAAATTTTTCGATTTGCCCATGTCGGGCTACAGCCCAGGTCCGCCTAATCAGCCCTTGTTGCAGGCCGCCGGTTATAAGATTGCCAGCACCATCTGCTATGAAGATGCGTTTGGCGAGGAAGTGATCCGCCAACTGCCCGAGGCGAGTGTGCTGGTAAATCTCACCAACAACGCCTGGTACGGTGACTCCTTCGCGCCACCGCAGCACTTGCAGATCTCCCGCATGCGCGCGCTGGAAACCGGCCGCCCGCTGCTGCGCGCCACCACCAACGGCATCTCGGCGATCATAGATCACAAAGGCAAGATCACCGCCGCGTCGCCGCAGTTTAAGACCTATGTGCTGAGCGGTACGATGCAGCCAATGCAGGGTGTAACGTCCTATGTACGGTGGGGTAACTTACCTGTGTTGCTGGGTCTGGTTTTGGTATTGACCACGACGAGAATTCGTTTCAAGAACCGAAGCGCGAGAGTAGCCGCAAATTAGTCCGTCGCGTGGGCACGGCGAAACTCAGTGCCGTGGCACTTCGGGCAAGGCGGAATGTGGCCGGTGGCATGGAAGTGCATCAATTGGCCACAAGTGGTGCAGCGCAGCGTGCCG
>JAYUCX010000124.1:0-7793 GCA_043740145.1 Gammaproteobacteria bacterium | reverse complement strand
ACGCCATCGCGATCTGCCGGGGACGGACCAGGCTGCGGGGTCTTCTGGGGGACAGCAGATCGGTAATCCGGACCTTGTAGTATTCGGCGACGGTCTTTTGGATATTCTCAATGGTAACCTGTCTGTCTTGCAACGCCAGCAGATCCTTTAGGGCCTCCTTGGCGAAGTCCAGGGTGATGGCCTTACCCGTGAAGAGGGAGTTTGCGTTGACACGGCGCAGCGCACCCTCCAGCTCGCGGATGTTGGAGCGGAAACGTTTGGCGATAAAGAAACACACCTCTTGGGGTAAATCCATGTGCATCAGTTCCGCCTTGCTCATCAGGATGGCGACGCGGGTTTCGAGTTCGGGCGGTTCGATGACGACGGTGAGACCCCAGCCGATGCGTGAAGACAGACGCTCTTCCAACCCTTGTACTTCCTTTGGGTAACGGTCACAGGTCAGGATGATTTGGTGCTTTCCCTCAAGCAGCGTATTAAATGTGTGGAAAAACTCCTCCTGTGAACGCTCTTTCCCGGCGAAGAACTGAATGTCGTCTATGAGAAGTGCGTCCAGGCCCCGGTAAAAACGCTTGAAGTCGCTTAGGGTATTGTGCTGTAACGCCGTCACCATATCCGCGACGAAACGCTCCGAGTGCAGATAAGCCACTTTTTTATGAGGGTGGCGCTGCAGAACCGCGTTGCCGACTGCGTGCAGCAGATGTGTCTTGCCGAGTCCAACACCACCGTAGATGAACAGGGGGTTGTAAGCGCCGCCGATGTTCTCGGAGACCTGCAAAGAAGCCGCACGCGCCATCTGGTTGGATTTACCGGCGACGAAATTGTCGAAGTTAAGATTAGGATTAAGTTGAGTGTAGCGGCTCCCGTAAGCGGAGTCAGTTATGTGCCGCGGCCCCGTGGGTGTATTCCCGGAATTAGCCGGCAGCCCGGCGCTGTGCCCGCCGATTTCCAGGGAAACACGCGGGGAAGAGCCGTTCTGCGCCCGCGCGATAAGCTCGGTGATCGTGTTAAGGAAGTGTTCATTAACCCAGTCCAAGACAAAACGATTGGGTGCGAGTAAGCGCAAGGATTGGTCATCCTCAATGACATGGAGGGGGCGGATCCAGGTGTTAAACTGCTGTGCGGACAACTTACTTTCTAATTGATCAAGACACCTTTTCCAGAGTTGCACAGGAAGCCCCCGAAGGTACTGAATAAAAAATTCTTAAGGGTAGAGTCTATACCTGATCGGCCACCGTTAGCCACCCATTATTAATCATGACGGCCAGCCAGGGAAGCTCTGGAAAATCCCTTCCAGCGTAAAGCCGGTGTGTAACGCAAGCCAAGCTATATACGCGTAGCGGAACCGCCGGGCCAAGCAAGGGATATCTAAACAGATTTGACAACCGGCACCTATAAATATTACGATAAGCGGCTTTACTCAGACGGATATTGGTGTAGCGGCGGTGGCCGGCCAGGAAGCGACGATATGAAGAGAACATTTCAGCCCAGTGTCATCAAACGCAAACGTACCCACGGTTTCCGTGCACGTATGAGCACCCGCGGCGGGCGGCTAATCATCAAAGCGCGCCGGGCGAAGGGCAGGACACGACTGAGCGCCTGAGTTACATTGCGTAGCGGCGGGCGCGGGTTTCACAAATCATACAGGCTGCTGAAACCTATAGAATTCAGGCGCGTCTTTCAACAGCCCCGCCGGACCGGTGACAGGACCTTGACGATACTGGCCCGCGAAAACGACAGAGGCCATGCGAGGCTTGGCCTTGCAATCTCAAGCAAGGCGGCCAGAAGCGCGGTCGTTCGTAACCGCATAAAGCGAATTGCCCGCGAGAGTTTTCGTCATCACCGGATGCAGCTCGGCAGTTGCGACTACGTAATTATCTGCGGAAGCGCGATAGGCAACAAGTCGGCGCGGGAGCTACGCCTCGCGCTAGATAGATATTGGCACAACCTATCCAATGAGAAACATTCTTATTCACCTGATTAGCGCCTATCGGTATCTCGTCAGTCCATTCCTCGGCAACTGCTGCCGGTTTACCCCAAGTTGTTCCTGTTATGCGCAAGACGCCATTGCTCGCCACGGTGTAGTGAGCGGCGGTTGGCTGGCGCTGCGTAGGCTGGCGCGCTGTCACCCCTGGCATCCGGGCGGTGCAGATCCGGTCCCGTGAAAATCCAGTTATAACCGTCCAATGAATTTCGATAACAAACGACTCATCCTGCTGATGGCGTTGGGTTTTGTGCTGCTACTCATCTGGCAGGCCTGGCAGCAGGACTACGGCTCCAAATCCACGGTTGCGACGACGGCAACAGAGACGGCCACGCCTGCCGCATCACCTCAGCCCATGGACGTGCCGACGGCCAAGCCCGGCGTGGCAGCGACAACTACCACCCCCGCCGCGGCGCCCACGGCCGATAAGAGCGCGTTGCAACAAGGCGACTGGGTGCACGTCAAGACCGACGTGCTGGATCTTGCGATCAATACCGTCGGGGGCGATCTGCGCCGCTTGAATCTGCTCACCTATCCCGTCGCGGCCGACAAACCTGATCAGCCGTTTCCGCTGTTGAACGATGCCCCCGACAAGTTGTTTGTCGCACAAAGCGGGCTGTTGGCGGGCGATAAGGGGCCGGATCATCATGCCGAATTCACACCGGAACAAACCAATTATCAACTCGCTCCAGGCGCGAATGAGCTGAAGGTGCGTCTGAACTGGAGCGGCCCCGATGGTATCAAGATCAGCAAGGTCTACACCCTGCGGCGGGCGAGCTACGAGATCAAGCTGGATTATGAGGTTCACAACGGCTCGTCACAGGAGTGGCGCGGCCGGGTGTATGGTCAATTCCAGCGCGTGGAAGAGCCTAACCCCTCTCACTTCATCTATACCTACAGCGGGGGAGTGCTCTCCAGCCTGGAAAACAAGTATGAAAAGATCAAATTCGGCGATATGGCGGATAAGGATCTCAGCCGCGAAGTAAAGGGCGGTTGGGCCGCGATGCTGCAGCATTATTTTGTCGGGGCGTGGATACCGGAGGCCGGCGGGTCTAATCATTACTACAGTAAGGTGCTGGAGGGCCCGCGCTACGTGTTCGGTGTGGTGATGCCCGAGGCCGTCGTCGCGCCGGGGCAGGCGGCGACGCTGGGGACGCGATTATATGCCGGTCCCAAACTGCAGGATCATCTGCAAGAGATCGCGCCCAGCCTCGAACTCACCGTGGATTATGGGTTGTTGACGATCCTCGCTCAACCCATCTTCTGGCTGCTCAAATATATTCACCACGTGGTCGGCAACTGGGGCTGGGCCATCGTGATTCTGACCCTGTTGATCAAGCTCGCGTTTTACCGCCTCTCGGCCGCCAGCTACCGCTCGATGGCGAACATGCGCCGGATGCAGCCGCGCATCGCCGCGCTCAAGGAGCGCCACGGCGAAGACCGGCAGAAGATGAGCCAGGCGATGATGGAGCTGTACAAAACCGAGAAGATCAATCCGCTGGGCGGCTGTCTGCCGGTGGTGGTGCAGATTCCCGTGTTCATCGCGCTGTACTGGGTGCTGCTGGAGAGTGTGGAGTTGCGCCAGGCGGACTTCATCCTGTGGATCTATGACCTGTCCAGCAAGGACCCATACTACGTGCTGCCGCTGTTGATGGGCGCCACGATGCTGATTCAGCAAAAGCTGAGCCCCGCCCCGCCGGACCCCGTGCAGGCCAAGGTGATGACGATACTGCCGATCGTGTTTACAGTGTTTTTCGCCTTTTTCCCGGCGGGCCTGGTGCTGTACTGGGTGGTCAACAACACGCTGTCCATTGCTCAGCAGTGGTATATCACACGTAAGATAGAGGCAGTAGCAAGTAGTAAGTAACAAGGGCGGGTGAGTTGGTTATTTTCTTACTACGGGCCACATGCTGCGGGTTACTGTTTTGATAGACACCATTGTCGCCCCTGCAACTCCGCCAGGACGAGGTGGAGTCGGCATCGTACGCATCTCCGGTCCACAAGTGCGGGAGATCGCGCAGCAAATTCTCCGCACTCTTCCTGCTCCGCGCTATGCGCGCGTGTGCACATTTTATGACACCTACGGCGGGGCGATAGACAATGGCGTTGCGCTGTACTTTCCCGCGCCGCACTCGTTCACGGGCGAGGACGTTCTGGAGCTGCAAGGCCACGGCGGCCCGGTGGTTATGGACATGCTGGTCAGGCGCGTGATAGAACTCGGCGGCCGCTTCGCGCGGCCGGGAGAATTTTCCGAGCGCGCCTTCCTGAATAACAAGCTGGATCTCGCCCAGGCCGAGGCCATCGCCGATCTTATCGCAAGCGGCACGGAACAGGCCGCAAAGGCGGCGCTGCGCTCGCTGCAGGGCGAGTTCTCGGCGCGGATTCACGCCCTGGTCGAAAGGGTCATCGCGCTTAGGAGCTATATCGAGGCTGCGATAGACTTTCCCGAAGAGGACGAAGACTTTCTGGGTGACACGAGTGTGCTGGCGAGTCTCGATGAGTTGCGCGGCGAGATTGCTATAGTGTTGAACGGCGCCCGACAGGGTAACCTGCTGACTGAAGGGATGAGCGTGGTGGTCGCTGGGAAGCCCAACGCCGGCAAGTCCAGCCTGTTGAACCGCCTCGCCGGGCGCGAGGCGGCGATCGTCACCGAAATACCCGGCACCACGCGCGATGTCCTGCGCGAATACATCCACATCGCCGGCCTGCCGCTGCACATTATAGACACCGCCGGCCTGCGCGAGGGTGGAGATCCGGTTGAACAAGAGGGTATGCGCCGTGCCTGGAAAGAGATAGCGTGCGCCGCCGTAGTGCTGTTAGTCACTGAAAACCAGGTGGCGCTTGATGAGCATGAACGAGCCATCGTCAAACAGCTACCACCCGGCGTCCTACTCACTATTGTGCACAATAAGATTGATCTTGCTGAGCGCGAGCCGGCGCTGGTCACTTCCGGCGTCCTGCCTCCCGCGACACTAGCACATCCCTGTGCGTCGGAAATATGGCTTTCAGCCAAAACCGGTGTGGGCCTGGACCTGCTGCGTATACACCTCAAGCAGTGCGCCGGTTATCAAGACACAACCGAGGGCATCTTCTCCGCCCGCCGCCGTCATCTCGATGCGCTGCACCGTGCACAGGATGCGATCTTAAATGGCCGGCGGCAGTTGAAGGAAAGCCGCGCCGGGGAATTGCTCGCAGAGGAACTGCGTCAGGCACAGAGCGCGCTTTCGGAGATTACCGGCGAGTTTAGCAGTGAAGACTTGCTGGGCAGAATTTTTTCGAGTTTTTGTATCGGAAAATAAAATAAAGAAGCCTGCTCCCTTGCGGGAGAGATCGCGGGATCTTCTAAGGCGGCGAGCAGGCTCGCCGCTTGGTTACATAAAGGTAAAGAAAAAAATGAAGGTAAATGCCAGTAGTATGATAGGCACCAAGTCGTCGTCGCTCATGGTATATCCTCCACGTTACGCTGAGTTATTTTTCCACACTCTTCTTTTTGAGGGTTACGCACTTACTCTAAACCCAAACGGTGCGGTTAGGAAGATCTCAAGGCCGAAAACCGCGCACCTGTTGACGGAGACGATCCAGCCATTGCGGCTGAGGGCGGGTGCCGTAACGCAGTGCGGTGTAGAGTTGAGTGATCAGCCTGACCTGGGACGCAAGCTCCGGACGCAATGCCGCGGCGCGAGCGGCGAACTGCAGCGGCCCCTCGGCGGGCATACGCGGCACGCCGCGACGCGCGAGCCGCTTGCAGAAGGTCTGATAGTAGCGGACGACGGGTTCTACCGGCGGCCGGCGCGCCCAGAACGCGGCGGTCAACACCAATGACACCGCGATGCAGCCGCCCAACACCATCGCCAGCACAATGGCGCTGCTGCGAAATTCTTGCAAACCCCATTCATCAAACAACCGGCGCTGACGCTCATGGTCATAGCCCAATACCCACTGGTTCCAGCCGTGATCGAGGGTATCCCAGCCAAGGCGCAGCGTGTGCCACATGCCCGCCAACAGGCTTTGTTGCGAAGGGTCGCGTTCGAGTTCCGCGGAGAGCGCCCTCACGCCACGCTCGATGCGCGCAGGAGAGACGGCGGCGGTCGGGTCCATGCGCACCCAGCCGCGATCTTGCAGCCACACCTCCACCCAGGCGTGGGCGTCCGATTGGCGCACGATGAGGTAATCGCCCATAGGGTTCAATTCACCGCCCTGGTAACCCGTGACGACGCGCGCCGGGATGCCCGCCGCGCGCATCAGCAGGGCGAAGGCGGAGGCGTAATTTTCACAAAAACCGCGCCGGGTCTCGAACAGAAAGGTGTCCATCGGGTGCTTGCTGCCGGTGAGCAGTGGCGGATTCAAGGTGTAGAAAAACGGCTGTTTGCGAAAATAATCCAAGGCGCGCTGAATTACCTGTTCGGGTTGATTCGCCTGCGTCCGCCAACTCTGTGATAGCGCCTGTAAACGGGGGTTGGCGCCGGCAGGCATGTTCAGCGCGCGCTGTCGCTCCCGGCGGGTAAGCGGACCGGTGTTGTAGGTCGTATAGGAGCTCATCGCATAGCGCAGACGCTCGTGCAGCAGCTCTTTGGTGTACAACTGAAGGTCGCGCGTGACGTAGGCGAAGGGCGGTACCGAGGCGGGCAGGTCGAGGGCGAATAGCCAGGTGCGGTGGTGCGGCTCCAGGGTCACGGTATAGTTGACGGCGGGCAGATAGCCGGTAAACGCGAGCGGCTCGGCGAGCGTGAGGTTCGACGCCGCCCTCCACCCCACGCCATCGGTCTCCCACAGTACGGGGCCGCGCCAATAGCGCTGCCTGGGCGGAGGGATGGGGTCGGCGAAGGCCACCCGGAAGGCGACCGCATCGGACCGGGCAAGCCGGCTGATCCGGCCGGGCTCCATTTTATCATCCAAACCCGTCATGCCGCTGTAGGTATCCTCCGGCATACCCCACAAGGGACTGCTCACGCGGGGGAATAACACGAACAAGACCAGCATCACGGGCAGCGCCGGGGCGAGCAGCTTGCCGGCCAATTGCAGATTGGCGGCAAGACCGGGGCAGTCGCGGCTGCGGTGCAGATCAATCAGCGCCGCCGTGATGACGGTCACTACCGCCAGCATATACGCGCCCATGAAGATCGTCTGCGAATAGAGAAAGCTGGTGATGACCAAAAAATAGGCCAGCACGATCACGACGAAGGCGTCGCGGCGCGAGCGCATCTCCAGGAGTTTCAGGCTCAACATGACGAGCAGCAAGGCGACGCCGCCGTCGCGCCCGAACAAAGTGTTGAAGCTGAAATAGACGCCCGCGAGGGCGAGCGCCGTGAGGGAGAGGCGCAACCAGGCACTGGGCAGACGCCAGCCACGCACCGCGCACAGCCAGCGCCACACACCCAGCAGCAGACAAAAGCCGCTGATCCATACCGGAAGGTGCGCAACATGCGGGGCGCTGACCAGCGCCAAGGCGCCGAGTATCCACAGCAAGGTGCGGGTGCGCAGGTGGTAGGTGTTGTCCTCGCCCTGTTTCATGGGACGAGCTCAAACAGCGCCAGGGTGCGCAGACACGCCGCCCGGTGCGCCTCGCCCTGCGCGGGGGCGAGGGTGAGGCCGGGCAGGCACAGGCCGTAACGCAGGCCCGCGGTATGGGCGTCCAGCACCCAGCGGCACAACCGGCTCAAGCGGGCCTCGGTGTCCGGTTCGGTCACGGCATCCCACTCCAGCCACAACTCGCTCGGCCCGCCGCCAAACTGTTTGCTCCACAGGCCTTGCTCGCGGGCGGCGAGTTTCCAGTGGATGTGATGCAGCGGCTCGCCGCGCTGGTGGGCGCGCA
>JAYUCX010000123.1:0-3295 GCA_043740145.1 Gammaproteobacteria bacterium | reverse complement strand
CTCAATCAACACCAGCACCAGAAACATGGGAGTGGCGTAACGTACGCCGTTTTTCCATACAAAAAACTTTTCGCCGTGGTATTCCTGGGTAATCCTCAAATGTCCGCGCATCCAGCGCAGGATGGGGTTTTTATCGAGGTTTGGCTCGTGTCCGGCGAAGATCAGCATCTTGATGCCGGTAACCAATAGAAACAGTCCGAAGAAATAGAGTATCCAGTGAAATTGGGCGATCAACCAGGCGCCGAGCAGTATCATCACGGCGCGCATCACGATCGCGCCCAGTACGCCGTAGAGCAGCACGCGGCGCTGGTATTCCGCAGGCACCGCAAAATAACTGAACAACATCAGAAACACAAAGATGTTATCCACCGCCAGAGACTTCTCGATGAGATAACCGGTAAAGAACTCCAGCGCCTTTTGATTGGCCAGCTCGCGGCCGAGATTGCCGTCGAGATACCACCATAATGCCGCGTTAAACAGCAAGGCCATGGTCACCCACACCACGGACCAGGTGGCCGCCTCCTTGAGGCTCACCTTGTGAGAGCCGTGGCGCCCCAACAAAAACATATCCACCGCCAGCATAACCAGCACCAGCAGGATAAATCCCAGCCACATCCACCAGGTTCCTATCGTCTCCAGCATCATAAGCTTACCCTGCCCTGAGCGGAGGTTGTAATACGGTTCAGCAAACCTGTTTTGGCTTCCAAGGCCACGGCCAGGGCCTGCTCCAGCGATTCATCGAGACAGGTAAAGTGGCCCATCTTGCGGCCTGGACGGGGATCACTCTTGCCGTATAGATGAAGTTTTACTTGTTTGTGCTGTAATAATTTTTCCCAGTGCGGCTCGCCGTCCGCCCACAGATCCCCCAACAAATTTACCATCACCGCCGGAGAGAGTAACCGGGTACTGCCTAACGGGAGGCCACAAAGCGTTCTGACCTGCTGCTCAAATTGACTGGTGACATAGGCGTCAAGTGTGGCGTGACCGCTGTTGTGCGGGCGCGGAGCGATTTCATTGATGAGGAGCCGGTCATCGGCGAGGACAAAAAATTCCACGGCCAGAACGCCGCAATATTTCAAATGCTCACTCAGCTTGATCGCCATGTCAGCCGCCTGTTTCGCCAACGCTACGCTGATGCGCGCAGGCACGATGCTGACATCCAGAATGCCGTCTTGATGCTGATTCTCCGCCACGGGAAAGCACGCCGTCTCGCCGTCCGCGCCGCGCGCCACGATAACTGAAATCTCTTTTTCCAGTGAAACGCGCTGCTCCAGCACACAGGGTTCGTCGCCCAACATGTGAAAGGCGGTGACGGCGTGCTCCAGATTCGTGACAGGCGCTTGCCCTTTGCCGTCGTAACCCAAACGGCTGCGCTTGAGTATGGCTGGCGCCGGAATGTTACTTAGCGCTTCATGCAGTTCTTGTTCAGTGCGCACCACCGCGAAAGGAACGACTGGAAACCCCTGCTCTGCAAGATAAGATTTTTCAGTAATGCGATCTTGGGTGATGGCGACGGCGACGGCACCGGGCCGCACCGTGGACAATGCGGCAAGCATGTCCAGACTCCGGGCGGGTACGTTTTCAAATTCGATGGTGATTGCGGCGCAACGCTTGCCCAGATCGAGCAACGCCGTCTGGTCATCATAACCGGCGCATAGGTGCGCATCGGCAAACTGCATGGCGGGACTGTGCGGATCGGGATCGAGCACGACAATGTGATAGCCCAGGACGCGCGCGGCATAAGCAAACATGCTGCCCAACTGTCCTCCACCGAGGACACCCAGCGTCGCACCCGGGAGGATCATGAGCGCGGCGGGAGCGTCATGGCCAACACGGTTTGCTCCTGCGTCTTGCGGAAGGCGCGCAGTTTTTCGGCCAACACGGCGTCTTGCCTTGCCAGGATAGCCACAGCAAATAAGGCGGCATTCACTGCGCCCGCCTCACCGATGGCAAAGGTCGCCACCGGCACTCCCTTGGGCATTTGCACAATGGATAACAGCGAATCTATGCCTTGCAAATGCTTGGATATTACCGGCACGCCGAGCACTGGCAAGCTGGTCTTGGCGGCCAACATACCCGGCAGATGGGCGGCGCCGCCCGCCCCCGCAATCACACACGCGAGCCCGCGCATCTCCACAGATTCTGCGTATTGAAATAATAAATCGGGGGTACGGTGGGCGGATACGACCTTGCTTTCATAAGGCACGCCGAACTCCTCCAGCTTGCGGGCGGCGTGCTGCATCACCTCCCAATCGCTGTCGCTGCCCATCACCAGACCTACCAACGGCTTATCCACCTTGCGTGCGCCTATTCGTTGTAAGGCATGCGGGTATGTCCGTAACGGATCGCCAATACCGCGAGCGCCAATACCAGGATGGCGGCCGCTAGCGCCACAATCTCCCAGCCGCTCATGTCCTTCATGCCCATGATGATGAACCTGGCAATCGCCACCATGGCGATGTAAACGGGATAACGCACCGGCAGCTTGCCGCTGGTGAAATACAGGCCCACCATGGTGAGGATTTCCAGATAGATAAAGAGCAGCAAAATGTCATGCAGCAACACCTCGCCGCGCTCCACCATGAGCAGGGTTTCCTGCCCGATAGCGACGACCGTAGCAATGGAGATCAACAGCAGACCGGCCCACTCGACGGTATGTAGCACGCGCATTACGGGGCTGTTTGGCGACTGGGATATGCGTTTCATAATGTACCCCTTAAATAATTGAGTGCTTGTTATAAACCTTGTACTCTTATCACCGTTTGAGACGGTGCTCAAGCTCTTGCACCAGCTGGGCAGCGTGGGCAGACAGACTTTCGTCTGCCCACGCTGTTTTGAATCCGCGTGGGCACAAAAACGTGCCCACCCTACCTGTCTATATTTTAGAGGCGTCCTTGCCCAGTTTACTTGGAAAATATTGCCTTAGCCAGCCTGCGGCAAGCACCTCAAGAAAGGAAAACCAACCCGCGTGAAGACTGCGACCCCTGATCTGTGGCCCCACAGCGTCCAGGAGGCCATTGCCATCCAGAACGCCTTGCGCGACAAGGTCATTACGCAAGACCAGCTAGGCGAGGTGCACCACGTCGGCGGAGTGGATGTCGGCTTCGAGGTCGCTCCCGGCATCCTGCCTCCCGCGACATTAGTACGTCCCTGTACGTCAAAAGACAATACTGTGGTGCGCGCCGCGGCGGTAGTATTGAATTTTCCTGGCTTGGAGCTTGTGGACTCCGCGCTCGCCCGAGCGCCCCTCACTTTTCCTTATGTGCCGGGGCTGCTCTCCTTTCGTGAGCTGCCC
>JAYUCX010000122.1:0-17698 GCA_043740145.1 Gammaproteobacteria bacterium | reverse complement strand
ACCAAATCAGGGTAGCCCTCGCCGTGTCTTAGCCAGTGTCCCATAAACTGATTGCAGCGCCTCAGTTGATAGGCATATAGAGACGGTCCCTCTTGCAGAAGACGCCGGGTATTTTCAGCCAGTTCAGGAGTAAGTGATTCATCGGCGTCCAGGCTGAGTATCCAGTCGTGCTGCGCCTGGCTGACGGCGAATTGCTTCTGCGGACCATACCCTGCCCAATCATGATGCACGATACGATCGGTAAACGTCCTCGCTATGGTCAGCGTATCATCCGTGCTGCCCGAATCCACAATCACGATCTCATCCGCCCAGCGCACACTCTCCAGACACTGCCGGATATGTTGTGAGGCGTTCAGCGTAATAACGGTGACAGTAACCAGATAAGCCACACGCGGCTCCTTAAGGTTCATAAAAACTAGCTTCTCCTGGAGGCCGATCCTTGAACCGCCGGTGTACCCAGAGATATTGTTCCGGCGCTTTGCGCACTTGTGTTTCGATCAATTGGCTGATGCGCAGCATGTCGTGTTTCAGATCATCGCCGGGTATCCCTTCCATCGCGGGTAACAGGGTGAGGAGATAATCATGCCGGTCGTCGCGCCTTTGAATCATGAAGGGGACAATCGGCGCGCCGCTGAGCCGCGCCAGTCGCATCGGCGCGGGGTTGGTGGCCGCCATGATTCCAAAGAAAGGTACAAACACACTATGTTTGAGTCCGTAATTCTGGTCAGAGGCGTACCAGACCGGGATGTTTTGTTTCAGGCTGTTCAGCATGCCGCGCACGTCGTTGCTGGAGATGGCCTTTTCGCAACGCGCCTCGCGTGCGCGCTTCATGACCGCATCGAATAACGGGTTCTTGTGCGCCCTGTACATGGCGTGGAATCGGGTGTGGATGGCCAATAAATGTGTGCCGATTTCCAGATTGGTAAAGTGGGCGCTGAGCAAGATCACGCCCTTACCGTATCGCAGGGCCTGCTTCAGGTGTTCGAGTCCTTCGATGTGCGTCAGCTTGCGCATCCGTGCGTCGGACGTCCACCAGGACATCGCCGTTTCCACTAGGCCCATTCCTAGTGAAGCGAAGTGTTTTTTCAATAAGTGCGCGCGCTGATTTTCATCGAGTTCTGGGAAGCACAGTTTGAGGTTGATTTCAGCGATATGTCTGCGCCGCCGGGAACTCAGATACATCATCCGTCCAATGAGTTTTCCTAATTGAAATTGCCATGGATGAGGAAGCTGTGCGATGCACCAAAGGATTTCCAATCCGATCCAGGTCGGCCAGTAACGGGGTGCCAGGAAATCTTTTACGGGAAACGGGCTGGTAAGTGAGGTGCCTGATGGGCTCATTGTGATTATTTTAGTACGTCCGTACTGCAAAGAAAAAATAATCGCGTTGTGTTCGCCAACCTATGACGCGTTAGCGGTTGATGGGCACAGTTCATTGACGGCGTCCATGACCATCGCAGTATCTATCGCCTGCATGCAGCGCGGCGTGGAGCACTTGTCTATGCCGCGGCCACAGCGGCGTACCCAGGCGATTTCGCGCTTGAACAGGACGCGTTGGTCGCGGCATGGGAAGTCTGGAATGGTGACCGCGCGGTAGGGTGCGTTGCGCCAGAAATCGCCGGCGCCGCAGATGATACCCGATCCGGGCCCGAACAGGGTGACGGTGGGTGTGCCGGTTAGACGGCCCAGGTGCGCCACGCCCGTGTCGTGTGACACCAATAGCTGCGCGCCCTGCACGAGATGCCAAAGCTGAGCCAGATCGAGCCGGCCCGCGTAGGATTGAAAATCCCCGTCCGGGTCTATTTGGGCAACGATGCGCTCTTCGTATTTGCCGCCGCTCCAAATGACTTGTAGGCCGCGCTGCGTGAGCGTGTTAGCAAGGGCGCGCCATTTATCCGGCCCCCACAGTTTGAGCGGCGTGCTCGCGCCGACGTGCAGCACGCAATAGGGGGCAGTTGGGGTGTCGAAAGGCCTAAACGGTGGCTCAGACCAGTTGCTGGGTGCATAGGCCCGTGGAACGGACCCCGGCGCCAGTTGCGCGACCATGTCGCCCCAGGCGGCGGGGGTATTGGGGTAAGGTATCAGCTCGTCCACTGGCCAACTTTTGTAGGCAGGTCGGTCGCCCGCGAATGCGACGATCCAGCGTGCACCGAGCGCCAGCGCAAGCCACGAATGGTGGTTCTCGCCGGGTACGATGGCGAGATCGAAGCCGGACTCGGCGAACAGCGGCGGCAGCGTTGCGGCGTCGCGCGGATCGAATGGCAGGGCACGCACGCCATAGGGTAATTTTGCGTACAAAGGCGTGATGGCCTTGGGCGTGGTCATCACGATCTCGGCTGACGGATAATTCCGGTGCAGCTTGGCGAGGAGGGGTGTCAACATCAGCGTGTCGCCGAGCAGCAGATGATGGGCAATCAGGATGCGCTGCGGCACAACGGACGGCCGGCGACGCCCGAACCTGACTAGCCGCGGCAGGGCGCGGCTGATGACCATCAACCTGGATTGAAGACGGCTAGCCAAGGGACGGGGTATTCTGCAAAAGGTTTTCCATCGTGTCGTGGCCTATATTCAAAGCCGATAAACATATCAGCCATCGGATCGTTGACGGCTATTATGCTATGATTTGCTAAAGAGACACAAAGTAAGTTATGTAGACTTACTTTGTGTCTCTTTCAGTAAAAACCCTGTTTTGTCTACCCCCACCCTGTCCCGCCCCCTAAACAGGGGGCGGAGACGCGTAGGTTAGGTGTAGACTTACTTACGGACTTCTCAGTAACTCTTAAAATCGACACGCAGAGGGATTCGTGACTCACCTACCTGACTTTACCGCCGCCCGGGTGCTCGTGGTTGGGGATATCATGCTCGATCGTTACTGGCATGGTGTGGCGGCGCGCATCTCGCCCGAGGCGCCGGTGCCGGTGGTACGCATCGAACAGGCGGTGGAGCGCGCCGGGGGAGCGGGTAACGTAGCATTAAATATTGCCGCACTGGGGACACAGGTCACCCTCCTAGGCCTCACGGGCAAAGACGAGGCGGCGGACATCTTGCAAACCCAGCTTTCGACCGCCAACGTGAACTGTGCATTTGAACAGGTGCAAGGTTACTCCACGATCATCAAGCTGCGCGTGCTGAGCCGTCACCAGCAGTTGATCCGCCTGGATTTCGAGGATGGCTTCACGGACCATATCCCTGCGAACCTGGTGGAGCGATTCAAAAAATTACTGCCGCAAGCCGATGTGGTCGTATTGTCGGATTATGGTAAAGGGGCGTTGCGTGCAGTAGGTGAATTGATCGAACTTGCCCGCCAGGCCGGCAAGCGCGTGTTGGTGGACCCTAAAGGCGCGGATTTCGACATCTACCGCGGAGCGACACTGATTACGCCCAATCTTGCGGAGTTTGAGACCGTCGTCGGTCATTGCCGCGATGAGCAGGAGTTGGTCGCCAAAGGTGAACAACTGCGTCGCCGTCTCGATCTGCACGCCTTGTTGATTACCCGCAGCGAACGCGGCATGACCTTGTTGCGTGAAGGGGCCGAGGCCCTGCATCTGCCAGCGCATGCGCGTGAAGTCTATGACGTGACCGGCGCCGGCGATACCGTCGTCTCCGTGCTGGCGGCCGCCTTGGCGGCAGGCGAAGATTTTGCCGCCGCCACTGCCTTGGCGAATGTGGCCGCCAGCATTGTGGTGGGCAAGCTCGGTGCGGCGACTGTGAGCACTGATGAGTTGCGCAGTGCGATGGGGGAAGGTGCTGCTGTGAGTTCTGCGCTGCTGACGGAGGATGAACTGCTGGCGGCGGTGGCGGAGGCGCGCGCGGGCGGCGAACGGGTGGTGATGACCAACGGCTGTTTTGATATTTTACACGCCGGGCACGTGAGCTACCTGGAACAGGCCAAACGGCTGGGAGACCGGCTGATTGTGGCCGTGAATGACGATGCTTCGGTGTGGCGATTGAAGAGCAATGGTGACGCCCAGCGGCCGGTCAATCCGCTCGCACAGCGAATGCGTGTGCTGGCGGCATTGAAGGGTGTGGACTGGGTCGTGCCCTTTTCGGAAGACACCCCGGAACGGCTCATTTGCCGTGTGCTCCCCGATATCTTAGTGAAAGGCGGCGACTACCAGCCGCAACAGGTTGCGGGCCATCAATGTGTTACGGCTCACGGTGGCCAGGTGCGGATTCTAGGCTATGAACAAGGCATTTCAACCAGCCGCATCATCGAAAACATTCGTACCGATAACAAAGGATCAACGGCATGATTGTAGTCACCGGCGGCGCCGGCTTTATCGGCAGCAACCTCGTCAAGGGTTTGAATGAGCAGGGACGTACCGATATTCTCGTCGTTGACGATCTGGAAAACGGCGCAAAGTTTGTCAATCTGGTGGACTGTGAAATTCAGGACTATATGGATAAGGACGAATTCCTGTCCGCCATACAGTCGCAGAAAGAATTCTTGCCTCCCATCGAGGCCATCCTGCATCAGGGGGCGTGCTCGACCACCACGGAATGGGACGGCCGCTACATGCTGCGCAACAACTACGATTATTCCAAGCATCTGCTGTGCTATTGTATGAAACACAAGATCCCCTTCATCTATGCTTCCAGTGCAGCAGTCTACGGCGCCGGGAAGGTGTTCAAGGAACAACGCGAGCACGAGGCGCCGCTCAATGTCTACGGCTACTCGAAGTTTCTGTTCGATCAATACGTGCGCCGGCTGTTGCCTACGGCCAAGAACCAAATAGTTGGACTGCGCTATTTTAACATCTATGGTCCGCGTGAACAGCACAAGGGGGCGATGGCCAGCGTCGCGTTTCATTTTCGTGATCAGATTCGAGATGCCGGCAAGGTCAGATTATTCGAAGGCAGCGACGGCTATGCGGACGGCGAACAACGCCGTGACTTTATCTACGTCGGCGATGCGGTTGCGGTCAATCTGTGGTTTCTGCAGCAGCGCGGCAAGTCCGGAATTTTTAACCTGGGCACCGGCAAGAGTCACAGCTTCAATGAAGTTGCGCGCGCGGTCATCAAGGCTGAGGGCAAGGGATTAATCGAATACGTCCCCTTCCCCGATCATCTGCGCGGCCGCTATCAAAGTTTCACCGAGGCCGACATGTCAGCGCTGCGCATCGCGGGTTACACCCAACCGTTCAAGGATGTTGAACAAGGTGTAGGCGCCTACATGGACCAGTTTCGAGCCCGTTGACGCGGAGCATCTACACCTTCCTGTTATATTTGCTCACGCCGCTGGTCGTGCTGCGGCTGCTCTGGCGCGGCCTGCGTGCCCCCGCCTATTGGCGGCGCTGGCAGGAACGCTTTGGCTGGATACCCCAAGCCGGCGAGAACTGTCTGTGGATACACGCCGTGTCGGTAGGCGAGGTGCAGGCCGCCGTGCCGCTCATCAAGTCCTTGCGTGTGCGTTATCTTGGGCAGCGCATCGTGGTGACCACCATGACGCCGACCGGTGCGGAGCGCGTGCAAACTGCGCTGGGCAGCGACGTCACCCATTACTACGCCCCTTATGATTTGCCTCAAGCGGTGCAGCGTTTTTTGCAACGCACCCGTCCGCGTCTGCTCATCATCATGGAGACCGAGTTGTGGCCGAACTTGATTCACTGCTGTCACGCGCAATCCATCCCAATTGTTCTCGCTAATGCGCGACTCTCCGAACGTTCCGCGGCACGTTACCGGCGCATTAAAAAGTTGATGGCGGAAACCTTAAGGAAAGTTTCAATTATCGCGGCGCAGACGCAGCCGGAGGCCGAGCGATTTGTCGGGCTGGGGGCTAACCCTGATGCTGTACGTGTTACAGGTAGCATTAAATATGATGTGAAATTGCCCGCGAGCCTGCGCGAGGAAGCACAGGTGTTGCGCCGTCTATGGGGTGTGGAACGTGCGGTATGGATTGCCGCCAGCACCCACGAGGGTGAAGAGAATCATATATTAGATGCCTTTGCAGCGGTGCGCCGTGAGCTTCCCGATGCCCTGCTCATCCTCGTTCCGCGCCATCCGGAACGTTTTGGTAAGGTTGCTGCGTCGTGTCAAAAGCGGGGCTATCACATCATGCGACACAGCGAAAACCGCTCGTGCGATGCGCATACAGAAATAGTGATCGGCGACAGCATGGGTGAACTTAACTTATTTTACGCCGCCTCGGATGTCGCCTTCGTGGGAGGCAGTCTGGTGCCGACCGGGGGGCATAATCCCATCGAACCTGCCGTATTGGGCGTGCCGGTCATTACCGGCCCCTACACGTTTAACTTTGCGGAGGTCACTCAGCAATTATGCGAGGCCGGCGCCGCCATGCAGATACACAACGCGCAACAACTCAGCGGTGCGGTGGTGATGTTTCTCAAAGATGCCAATCTGCGTTATCAGATGGGTGAAAAGGGACGTCAACTGGTTGAGCGGAATCGTGGTGCGCTTAATACCCTTTTAAAAATTATTGCGCGGTATCTGTATTAGTGGGTAGCGTGTGCATGGTGCACGATCAACACCAAACATACACCGCAGAGGACGCAGAGGGGTAATATTGAAAAGATTTGTTTCCCCCTCTACGTCCTCCGGGGTAAAGATTTCATAGGCCTGGACGCGCGCATAGCGCACGCTACATGTTATTTCATGGCTTCAGCGGATGAATGCGGAGATTGTTTTAAAATGCTCATGGCTCGCGTCGCGCAGCCATTCAAACAATACCGATTCGGTGTTGGTGACAATGATGCCTGCTTGACGCAGGCGAGCGAGGGCGTTCGTCTTATTCTCCGAACGGCGTGAACAGACTGCATCCTCGACGACGAAGATTTGCAGGCCTTGTGCGTTCAACCCCAGCGCGGTTTGCAACACGCACACATGGGTCTCCATGCCAGCCAGAATGACCTGATCTCTCTGGCTGCGTTGGATTGCCTCCATAAAGCCCGCTGCGCTGCTACAGGAGAAGCAGGTCTTTTCAAAGATGGGAGTTGACTGAGGCAGGTACTGGGCGAGGCCAGGCTCGGTTCTACCCAGACCCTTGGGATATTGCTCAGTGACCAATGCAGGGACATGGAGTAACACCGCCGCTTGCAGCAGTATCGCGCCGTTATGCAGTACTTGGTCCCGCTCGGCCTGCGGCATCGCCGCAGCAAGCCTGGATTGAGTATCCACCACAACCAGAAGGCTCTGAGAGGCGGAACATAACGCGGTTGAAGTCGTCATGAGCGAAGTTAGTTTATTACTCAGGAGACACAAAGTAAAGATACATTACTGACTAGGTGTCTCCTGAGTAATAACCCTGTTTACCCTACCCCCACCCTGTCCCGCCCCCTAAACAGGGGGCGGGAACGTGGCGGAGAGTGTAGTCTTGATAATGAACTCATGCGTAATTATTCTCCGCGGGGGTGGTCGGCGCTTATTTTAACCAGCCGTTAATTTGTTCCACATCAGTGGGCGCCAGCGTGCCCGCCGCTTGTTTCAGGCGCAATGTTTCTAAAATATAGTCGTAACGCGCCCTGGCATGGTCACGCTCGGCACGAAACAGTTCGCGTTGGGCATCGAGCACGTCTACCTGGGTGCGTGTTCCCACTTCAAGGCCGGCCTCAGTCGCCTCTAACGCAGTCTTGCTGGATGTCACTGCCTGTTTAAGCGCGTTGACGCGGCTGATGTTGGCGATCACACCGGTATAAGAGTCGCGCGTCTGGCGCACGGCGGCACGTTGCTGCTGCTCCAGGTTTTCGCGCGCCTGGCTGTGCTTGTATTCCGCTTCGCGGGTGCGTGAAGTGATCAGGCCGCCTTGATAGATCGGTACGCTGAGTTGCAGACCGACCACGTCGTTGTCCATCTCGCTGGCGCCGAATCGCCCGCCGCCCGATTTGGAATAGGCGTGGGTGCCTACTACATCCACGCTGGGATAATGGCCTGAACGCTGCCGCTCGATCTCCTCGCGGGCGATCTCCGCGGCGTATTGGGCGGCGGCAAGTTGCTGGTTCTGTTCGAGCGCAGTTTGCGTCCACTGTTCGATATCCGCAGGCTCGGGGGTGAGGAAGGGGATCTGTTCTCCGAGCATCGCCAAGGTGGCATGATCTTGGCCGGTGATTTCACGCAGCAGTTCGCGGCTGGTAGAGAGCTGCCTTTCAGCGGCGATCTCCTGTGCAATCGCCTGATCGTAACGCGCCTGCGCCTCCTGCACATCGGTGATTGCAACGAGGCCGACATCAAACCGCTGCTGACTCTGCTCCAGTTCGCGCGCAATGGCTTTTTTTTCCGCGCGGGCGAACTCCAAATTATCTTGGGCCGCAAGCACATCGAAATAGCGGCTGGACACACGTATGATTAAATCCTGTTCTGCATCGGCCAACTGAGAATCAGCCTGAGCGATGCGCGCATCCGCCTGGCGCAACTGCACATAGGTGTCACGATGGTACACCGGCTGCGTGAGGCTTAAGGTGTAGCCATTGCTATTGAAATAGGTCTCTCCCGCCACGGAGGTGGGTTGCGTAATGCTCAAACGGTTGCCGGTCGTATTCGCGCTGGCGCTGATGGTGGGATACAACAGGGCCTGGCTCTGAGGTTTGCTCTCCAGTGTCGCCAGTCGCGCCGCCTGCGCCGCCTTGAGTTGCGGGTCGCTTTGCTGCGCGAGCTGATAGATCTGAAACAGGTCCTCGGCGTACGCGCTGCCGTGGAAGAGGAGTGGAATCAGCAACAAGACTTGAATCAGCTTAAGCATGGCGGTTGTTATCCTTAAGTAGCTTCTACCGAATGTGTTACCTGTTTCTTTGTGCGCGATACCAGGGTGTAAACGCTGGGGATAACGAACAGGGTAAGAAAGGTGCCGAGTAACAGGCCGCCTACGATCACCCAGCCGATCTGCTGACGGCTCTCGGCGCCGGCCCCGGTGGCCAGCGCCAGCGGCAGCGTGCCCAGCACCATCGCGGCGGTGGTCATGAGTATGGGGCGCAGACGCAGGCTGGCGGCCTCGATGACGGCGGCGCGCAAGGTGTGGCCGCGCTCCTGTAATTGATTGGCGAACTCGACGATCAGGATACCGTGTTTGGTGATGAGGCCTATCAGCATGACCATACCGATCTGACTATACACATTGAGGGTGCCGCCGGTTAGTTTCAGCGACAATAACGCCCCCGTCATGGCGAGCGGCACAGTGAGCATGATAATGAATGGCGAGAGAAAGCTCTCGAACTGTGCCGCCAGCACTAAATAGATAAAGATCAGCGCCAGCACAAATGTCAAGTACAAGGCGGCGCCCGATTCCTTAAACTCGCGTGATTGACCATCCAGCGAGGTCTTCGCGCCGGCGGTGAGCACCTCCTTGGCGGCGCTTTCCATAAACTCTAGTGCCTGTCCCAGTGAGTAACCCGGGGCAAGGTTCGCGGAAATCGTGGCGGAGCGTAGCCGGTCGAAATGATTGAGCTCCTTCGGCGCAACGGTTTCTTTTATGAGCACCAGATTCGCCAGTTGGATCAACTGACCGTCATTACCGCGCACGAAGATGGAGGAGAGGTCATTTGGATTGGTGCGTTCTTCGTCCCTGAGCTTGACGATCACGTCGTACTGTTCGCCCTCGCGCTTGAAACGCGTCACCTGCCGCCCGCCTAACAATGTTTCCAGCGTGCGGCCCACCTGGTCCACCTCGACGCCCACGCTGGCGGCCTTGTCGCGGTCCAGCATCACCTTGAACTGCGGTTTGTTGAGCTTGAGGTCGCTGTCCGCGTTGACCAGCCCCGGAAACTTGGAGGCCTTGGCGAGGAGGGCGTCCACCATGGTTTGCAACTCTGCATAAGAGTTGCCCTGCACCACGAACTGCACCGGTGGATTGCGGAAGCTCTGGCCGAGCGAGGGTGGACTGATCGGGAAGGCCAGCACGCCCGGCAGCATGAACATCTTCGGGCCGAGCGCCGCCGCGATGTCCTGCGCGCTGCGGCTCCGTTGGTCCCATGGTGTGAGATTGACGAACGAGAGTGCAAAGGTGACGGGGTTGGGCCGCTCCAGGCCCGGTGCGACCACCATGAAATAGTTGAAGATCTCGGGCACCTTGGAGTAAAAACCTTCCACCTGCCGCGCGTAGCGATCGGTGTAGCTCATGGTCGCGCCCTCGGGGGCGATCATAATGCCGATCAGCAGGCCGCGGTCTTCCAGCGGGGCAAGTTCCGATTTGAGCCCCGTGAGCAATGGGACGCTACTGCCTTTGGGAATGGGGATGCTGATGCCTGTGAATAAAGGGACGCTAGTACCCGCAACAATGCCGCCCAGCAGGATTATCCACCAGCGTTTGTTCAGTGCGGCCGTGAGCAGCCGGCGATAACCGTTGTTGAGGGCCAGCAGCCACTGCTCACTGATCCGGTACAGGCGGCTGTGAGTTTTTTGAGGACGTAGAATTTTTGAGCACATCATCGGTGTCAGCGTCAGTGCGACGAAGCCGGACACCAGCACCGCGCTCGCCACGGTGAGCGCGAACTCGGTAAATAAACGGCCGGTATTGCCGGTCATGAACGCGAGAGGCACGAACACCGCGGTGAGGGTAAGCGTCATGGCGATCACCGCAAAGGCGATTTCCTTGCTGCCCTCGAACGCGGCCTGCAGCGCATTCATGCCATGCTCGATGCGGCGCTGGATGTTTTCCAGCATGACGATGGCGTCATCCACTACCAGCCCGATGGCCAATACCAGACCCAACAGGGTGAGGACATTGATAGAGAATCCCATCGCGTAAAGAAAGATAAAGGCCCCGATCAGAGAGACCGGAATAGTGACGAATGGAATGAGGGTAGCGCGCAGCGTGCGCAGAAACAGAAAGATCACTACCACGACCAGGATGAGCGCCTCGCCCATGGCCTTGAACACCGCGGAGATGGATTCCTCGATGAACAGGGACTGATCGAAGGCGACCCTGAGTTTCATGCCCTCCGGTAATGCCGCGATGATCTTGGGCAATTCACTTTTAACGGCCTGGGCGACGGCGAGCGTATTGGCGGTGGATTGCTTAACAACGCCTAGTCCTACAGCAGGGTCACCGTTCACGCGCACCGCGTTACGCTCATCGGCGGCGTCAATCTCGGCCCGGCCGACGTCGGAGAGGCGTATCGGATACCCGTTCACCTCGCGGATGATGAGATGGTTGAATTGTTCCGGCGTCTGTAAGTCGGTCTGCGTAAGCACGGTGAACTCTCGATTCTTGCTCTCGATGCGCCCGGACGGGACTTCGAGGTTTTGGCTGCGCAGTGCGTCTTCTACATCTTGCGGCGTCAATTGATACGCCGCGAGGCGGTCGCGGTCCAGCCAGATGCGCATCGCATAGCGCCGCTCGCCGCCGATAATCACGCTCGCCACGCCGGACAAGGTCTGCAGGCGGTCTTGCACCACGCGGTCCGCGTAATCGGTGATCTCCAAGGCGCTGTGCTGATCACTGGAGAAGGCGAGCCACACGATGGCCTGGGCGTCGGCCTCTACCTTGGCGATCACTGGCTCGTCCACGTCGTCCGGCAGCCGCCCGCGCACCCGGGATACACGGTCGCGCACGTCACTGGCGGCGTTATCCGGATCGCGCGAGAGTATAAATTCCACGGTGATCTGGCTCACCTCTTCACGGCTCACCGACTTGATGGTCTTGATCCCCTCGATACCGGCCAACGAGTCTTCCAGCGGGCGCGTCACCTGGCTCTCGATGATCTCCGCGCTCGCGCCGGTGTACACGGTGCGCACCGACACTACCGGCGCGTCAATATTCGGATATTCGCGCACCGAGAGGCGCTGGTAGGAAATGACGCCGATCAGGATCAGCATCAGGCTCGTCACGGTGGCGAGCACCGGGCGGCGGATAGAAAGATCGGAGAGCACCATGCAGTCAGCCTCGGGCCGGAAGCCTAACCTGGCTTTTATCAGCCGGACTGACTACCATCACCGGCGCGCCGTCGTGAAGTTTGGTCTGCCCGGCGGTGACGACGGTATCGCCGGAACTAAGCCCCTCCAAAACCTCCACCTTGCCGTTGCGACGCTGGCCGGTCTTGACCCTGCTTTGCAGGGCCTTGCCATCGGCGATTCGATACACGAATTGCTCTTCGCCCTTGGGCACCAGCGCCTGTTCCGGGATCAACAGCGCCGCGGTGCGCTGTTCGAGCACCAGATTCACGCGCGCGAACATGCCGGGGCGCAACAGCAGATCGGTATTGGGGATGTGGGCACGCAGCAACACGCTGCGCGTCTGCGCGTCAATGCGCGGGTCTATGGCGTAGACCTTGCCGCTGAATGTCCTGCCGGGATAGGCATCTACTTCTATGTTGACCTCTTGATCGAGCTTGATCTCGGCGAGGTACGTCTCCGGGACACGGAAATCCAGCTTCAATGAAGCAATGTCTTCGAGATTGACGATATCTTGTCCCTCTTTGATGTAATCGCCGGGACTCACCTGCCGCAACCCCAACACACCCGCGAACGGGGCGAACAGTTTATTCTTGGCGAGGCGCGCCTCCTCGATGTTTTGCTGGGCGCGTGACCCCGCCAGCTTCGCCTGCGCCTCGTCGTAGCTCTGGCGGCTCAGCAGATTTTTGGCCTGCAATTCCTGCGCGCGCCGGAAATTAAGCTCATTGAGTTTTACCATGGCGGTCGTCTCGGCGAGTTGCGCTCGAAACTCGGTCGCGTCAAGCGTTACCAATTCGGCGCCTTGCGTGACGCTCTCGCCTTCGGAAAAGTGAATCGCCTGAATCCGTCCTGCGATTTCCGAGCGGATGATCACCGATTCGTTGGCGCGCATTGATCCTACGGCCGTGATGCCGCGCGTGAGGGTGCCGGTCTCGACCGGCACCGCTTCGACCGGCATCGCCATAGGGCCTTGCGGCTTGGCGTCCTTGCCCGGCGTAGCGGCCTTTTGTCCTCCTGCGTCGGTGCAGGCGCTGATTGCCAGGCTGAGCACGACGGCAGAGGTTATTGCTTTGATTATTTTTTTATCCATGAAATACTCGTTTGGTTGGGTTACGTTTTTGATTCCTGCACTCCCGTGAGGATGACCTCGACGACCTTGCGGCTGTAACGCGCCGGGTCCTCCGCGAAATCCAGGTCGGGCGAGTGGCGCAGCATGTCGCGGGCCTGCATGAAAAAGATGTTCGCGCTCACCAGTAGATGGGCAATGATGGCCGGATTGCAATCCTTTCTCAATTCACCGCGCGCCCGGCCGTCGCGCAATATGCCTACTAGGCGGGTGAAATTTTCACTGCATACCCGCTCGGCCAAGGCCTTGCCGCGACGCGGGCCATCCTCGAACATCTCACGCTGTATCAGCGTCGCAATGTGATGATGCTTCTTTAGATGGGCGAGATGCGCCTCGGTAAAATGCACGAGCCGGTCGGCCAGGCTGCCGTTGATGTTCCCCAAGTCGTCCATCAAGCGGGTGGATTCGGCGCACGCCGATTTCAATACCGTAAGATAGAGGGCATCCTTGGAGGCGAAGTGATGGAAGATATTACCTTTGCTCACGCCCGCCTGTTCGGCGATCATGTTCATAGAGACGGCGTCAAAACCCAGCTCGGCGAACAGCCGTTCGGCGGTGGCCAGGATGCGCTGTGTGGCGTCCACCGCCCCGGGCGGTGTTGGTTCGTCTAGGGTGTGACTCGTTACTGAATGGGACGACATGGGGCAGTTTTCTAAAACGCAAGAACAGGGTAGATTAAAAGTCTACAGACCGGTCGGTCGGTTGGCAAGAGTCTCCTATTTCGGAAGGCGCCCTTCTGGAGCGGCAGACGCCGCACAACGCGTCATAGGCCGTAGCTGGTTTAGTCCAGACTTACTCAGCTCCCAGAAAGATATGATATGAAATATATTCCCGCGGCCTTGCCGCTTATCCTTATTCGCGCATTGCCGTCCTTCAAAACACGAAGGACTGAGGCTGCGGCGCGTTGATCAACGCTGGGATGTCGGTCTCGAACAGGCTCTCACGCATCCAGTCTGCCTCACCCACCCGGGTGACGAGCAGGGCCTCCATCGCGGGCGCACGGCCCGCAATTACAAACATCCGCCCGTTGACGCGCAGGCTACGCTGATAATGTTCGGGATAGAGGGGGAAAGAGCCGGTGATTACGATGACGTCGTAAGGGCCATGCCGCTCCCACCCCAGCGCGGCGTCCCCTGTCTCAATAGTGACGTTGGAGAGCCCCAGCGCGGCGAGTTTTTGCTGGGCCTGCGTCTTGAACTCCGGGAAGATATCCACGCTGTAGACATGCTTGGCCAGGCTGGCGAGCAGCGCGGTGAGGTAACCGCTGCCGGTGCCCACCTCGAGAACGGTGTCATCCGGCTTGATGCCGAGCGCTTGAATCAACCGGCCTTCCACCTTGGGCGCCATCATGACCTGCTCGTGCCCCAAGGGAACATTAAGATCCGCAAAGGCCAGGTTGCGGTATTTCGCCGGGACGAAATCTTCGCGCGGGACACGGCCCAATAAATCCAGCACGGCGGGATCGAGCACCTCCCAGGTACGGATCTGCTGCTCGATCATGTTAAAGCGGGCCTGTTCCATATTCATCGTTGCTACCTATTCCGGATCCAAAAATCGCAACGCAAAAGGGTACGGTCTTTGCGGGCGCGACGCAAGTCTAAGCTATTGCAAATGCATGTACTATAGGCTACGGTGAGCAGTGCAGCTAGGGGTGCCCCCGCCTCGAAATCCGATCAAAGCGCGGGGCTGAGAAATAAGGGCCCTACTAAAAATAGTGGATTTTGTTTCAAGACAAGGCGCAGCGAAGTCGAGCAGCGCAGCATACAGGCTAGTATGTGAGCAGCGTGGACGAGCTGCAACGCCGTATTGAAACAAAAGACACATTTTTAGAGGGGCCGTAACCCTTTGAACCTGATCCGGTTTACACCGGCGTAGGAAAGCGGCGTCGCTAGCCTGTCCTGAGCGAGTCGAAGGATGTTCCTGCGCCTATCGAGGTGAGTTATGAGCGCAGCGCCCGAAAAAATTTTAAGCAAGACCGTCACGTTGGACAAAGCGGTCACCCAGCCGTTTCCGAATTCGCGCAAAGTGTATATACCCGGTAGCCGGGCTGATATCCGCGTGCCTATGCGCGAGGTGACGCTCGCGCCCACGCCTGCGAGTTTCGGTGCCGAGTCTAATCCGCCGGTGTATGTGTACGATACCTCCGGCCCGTATACTGATCCGGACGCGTTGATTGATCTGCGCCACGGCTTGCCCGCGCCGCGCGAGGCGTGGATCGTGCAGCGCAACGATACCGAAGTGCTGCCGGAGGTAAGCTCGCGCTATGGACGCGAGCGCGCGCGCGACCCCAAGCTCGCCCACCTGCGTTTCGCGCACATCCGCAAACCGCGCCGCGCCAAGCCAGACATGAACGTCACGCAGATGCACTACGCGCGTCAAGGCGTTATCACGCCGGAGATGGAGTACATCGCCATACGTGAGAACCAGCGCCTGGAGCTTGCGCGCGAGCAGGCCCTCAGTCAACATCCGGGTGAATCGTTTGGCGCAGCCCTCCCCAAACGAATCACGCCGGAATTCGTACGCGACGAAGTGGCACGCGGGCGCGCCATCATCCCCGCCAACATCAATCATCCGGAACTGGAGCCGATGATCATCGGCAGAAATTTTCTGGTCAAGATCAACGCCAACATCGGTAACTCCGCGGTCAGTTCCGGCATCGAAGAAGAAGTGGAAAAAATGGTCTGGGCCACACGCTGGGGCGGCGACACGGTGATGGATTTGTCCACCGGCAAGAATATCCATGAGACGCGCGAGTGGATCATTAGAAACTCCCCCGTGCCCATCGGCACCGTGCCCATCTATCAAGCCCTGGAGAAAGTAGACGGCAAGGCCGAGGATCTCACTTGGGAGATTTTCCGCGACACGCTCATCGAGCAGGCCGAGCAGGGCGTGGACTATTTCACCATTCACGCCGGCGTCAGGCTTGCGTACATCCCGCTCACCGCCAAACGCGTCACCGGCATCGTGTCACGTGGCGGCTCGATACTCGCCAAGTGGTGTCTCTCACACCACAAGGAAAATTTTCTCTATACGCATTTCGAAGACATCTGCGAAATCATGAAGGCGTATGACGTGAGCTTTTCGCTCGGTGACGGCCTGCGCCCCGGTTCGATTGCCGACGCCAACGACGAGGCACAGTTCGCCGAGCTGAGAACACTCGGTGAGCTGACCAAAATCGCCTGGAAGCACGACGTGCAGACCATGATCGAAGGCCCCGGCCACGTGCCCATGCACCTCATCAAGATCAACATGGAAGAGCAGCTCAAGCATTGCGACGAGGCGCCGTTTTACACGCTAGGGCCGCTCACCACCGATATCGCGCCGGGCTATGACCACATCACCTCTGCCATCGGCGCGGCCATGATCGGCTGGTACGGCTGTGCCATGTTGTGTTACGTCACGCCCAAGGAGCACCTCGGCCTGCCGGATAAAAACGACGTACGCGAAGGCATCATCGCCTACAAAATCGCCGCGCACGCCGCCGACCTCGCCAAGGGCCACCCCGGCGCGCAACTACGCGACAACGCGCTCTCCAAGGCGCGCTTCGAATTCCGCTGGGAAGACCAGTTCAACCTCGGCCTCGACCCGGACAAGGCGCGCGAATTCCACGACGAAACCCTGCCCAAGGAGTCTGCCAAACTCGCCCACTTCTGCTCCATGTGCGGCCCGCATTTCTGCTCGATGAAGATTACCCAAGACGTCCGCGAGTATGCGGCGCAAATGGGCATTGCCGATGTGGCACAGGCACTGGAGACGGGTATGCAGGAAAAGGCACAGGAGTTTAAGGGGCAGGGCGGTAGCGTCTATCGGAAGGTGTAAGGTCAAGAGTTAAGCGCTTTTCTTGCTGTGGTTGAGTACCCTTGGTTCATCATCAATACTATTTGCCGTATATATGATTTTGCTACCACTCGAATGTCCCAAAGCAATGTGTTGTGAATCCTTGTAATTAATTAATCGGTAAGCAACCCACAACGTGCTTACATTCTACCCAGACATAAAACCTTACGTTAAGCACACCCTGCCGGTCGAACTTCCGCACGTATTGCATGTAGAGGAGTGTGGCAATCCCCATGGATTACCCATGTTATTTGTGCATGGTGGGCCTGGCGCGGGTTGTGAACCGTATCACAGGCGGTTTTTTGACCCTAATGTTTACCGCATCATTTTGTTCGATCAGCGCGGGAGTGGGCACTCGACCCCGCACGCTGAACTTCAAGGCAACACCACCCAGACTTTAGTCTCCGATATGGAGCGTGTACGCGAGCATCTGGGCATCGAGCGCTGGGTGTTGTTCGGCGGCTCGTGGGGCTCGACACTTGCTCTGGTCTATGCGGAGACGCATCCCGAACGTGTTTTAGGATTGATTTTGCGCGGTATTTTTTTGTGCCGTCCGCGCGAGATCCGGTGGTTTTATCAGGAAGGCGCCAACCACATCTTCCCCGACTACTGGCAGGATTTCTTACGCCCTATTCCCGAGAAAGAACGTGACGATTTGCTGCATGCCTATTACCGTGTGTTGGCCGGAACGGACGAAATTGCGCGCATGGCGGCGGCCAAGGCCTGGTCTTTGTGGGAAGGGCGCACCTTGACGCTGCTGGAGAATCGTTCCGTGGTGGATCATTTCAGCGACCCCAGGACGGCGCTCAGCCTGGCACGCATCGAGTGTCATTATTTCGTGCATGACAGCTTCCTTGCGCCAAATCAGATATTGCGCGACGCGCATCGTTTACACAA
>JAYUCX010000121.1:0-3303 GCA_043740145.1 Gammaproteobacteria bacterium | reverse complement strand
ACCGCAGAGTATTTGCTGATGGCGGCAATGCTGGCCGAGATCAAGTCGCGCATGCTGTTGCCGCGCCCGCCCGATGTCGCCGAGGAGGATGACCCGCGCGCCGAACTGGTGCGGCGGCTGCAGGAATACGAACGCTACAAACAGGCGGCGGAGCATATAGACACCCTGCCGCAACTCGGCCGCGATGTGTTTCACGCCGGGGTGCAAGCGCCCGACGGCCGCTTGCAGAGGCCGCTGCCCACGGTGAATCTATATGAAATCCTGATGGTCTTCAAAGAGGTGCTGGCGCGCGCCGAGATGTTTTCGCACCATCATATCCAGCGCGAACCGTTGTCGGTGCGCGAGCGCATGTCGCAGGTCTTGAGCCTGGTGCAGGCCGACAGCTACACCGATTTCACCCGTCTGTTCAATATGGAAGAGGGGCGCAGGGGGCTGGTGGTCACGCTGCTCGCGCTGCTGGAATTGATCAAGGAATCCCTCATCGAGTTGGTGCAGACCGAGGCCTTTGGACCCATCCACGTGCGTTCCGCCGGGGCGCGTTTTACAGAGGTCTCATCATGAACCCACAGCAGCTCAAAAACATCGTCGAGGCGGCCCTGCTGGGGGCGGGCGAACCGCTGAGCATCGAGCGGCTGCTGAGTATGTTCGGCGAGAACCCGCCCGAGCGCGCCGAGGTGCGTGCCACGCTGGATGGCCTCGCTCAGGACTACGCCGAGCGCGGCGTTGAACTTATAGAGGTCGGCAGCGGTTTTCGTTTTCAGGTGAGGCAAGAGTATGCCCAATGGGTGAGCCGTCTCTGGGAGGAGCGGCCTGCACGTTACTCGCACGCGCTGCTCGAGACCCTCGCCCTGATCGCCTACCGTCAGCCTATCACCCGCGCCGAGATCGAAGACATCCGCGGCGTAGGTGTGAGCACTCACATCATCAAGACCCTGCATGAGCGCGAATGGATACGGGTGCTCGGCCACCGCGACGTGCCGGGCAAGCCCGCGCTCTATGGCACGACGCGCCATTTTTTAGATCACTTCAATCTCAAGAGTCTGGACGAACTGCCCACCCTCGCAGAGATCCGTGATCTGGACAGCATCAATGTCCAACTCGACCTTGGTGAGCCGCCGCCAGGGAGCGGAGAGACGGGTACTGAGCAAGAGCCGGGTTGATAAGCGTTGAAAAAACCCGCCTCGCGTTTTTTCAAGCCTGACGTGGCTGATGTGAGTTCGAAGCCATCGAAGCGTTCCAAAGTGCCGGCCCGGCGCGGCGCGCCGCCGCGTCCCCACGCTGCGCCGCAGAAGGTATTGCACGCTGCAGCGCCGCTCCCCCGTCCGGCCACAGAACCGGTCACTCCCGGCATCCTGCCTCCCGCGACATTAGTACATCCGTGTACGTCAGGAGAAAAGCTGCAGAAGGTCTTGGCCCGCGCGGGGTATGGTTCGCGCCGCGAGATCGAGGGCTGGATCACCGAGGGGCGCATTACGGTCAACAAGCAGGTGGCCAAGCTGGGCGACCGGGTGAACGAACACGATGCTATTCTCATAGACGGCCATCCACCGCAGGCTCACCGTCTGGCCGGGCCCAAACGGCGTGTGTTGGCCTATTATAAACCGGAGGGTGAGGTCTGTACCCGCACCGATGAGGAAGGCCGTCCGACCATTTTTGACCGCCTCCCCAAGCTCCGCAACGGACGCTGGATTGCCGTGGGGCGTCTTGACATCAACACCACGGGCTTAATCCTGCTCACCACCGACGGCGAACTCGCCAATCGTCTCATGCACCCCTCGGGCGAGGTCGAGCGCGAATACGCCGTGCGCGTGTTGGGCGAGGTCACGCCGGAGATGTTGGAGATGTTGCGCCGCGGGGTCATGCTGGAAGACGGCATGGCGCATTTCGATGCCATTCAAGAGGCGGGCGGCGAGGGCGCCAACCGCTGGTATCATGTGGTGCTCAAGGAGGGCCGTAACCGCGAGGTGCGCCGGCTGTGGGAGTCGCAGGGGTTGAAAGTGAGCCGCCTGATCCGGGTGCGTTATGGGCCGATCAAGTTAAGCCGCAGTCTGCGCATCGGGCAATGGCAGGAGTTGGAGCGTGATGACGTGCTTGCCCTGTTACAACCCATCGGCCTGGAGGCGATCCAAGAACGACCCAAGCCGTCTTCTAAGGCCCCGCGCAGCCGCGCACACAAACCCACGGTCAGACCCTTTAGAAAATCACGCTGAGCCGTGTCGCCTCGGCAAGCACAATCCCTGAATAAGCACCCGCACGGCGTTTACCGGCGCCTGTATCGGTGCTATGGCCCACAACACTGGTGGCCCGGCGAGACCCCGTTTGAGGTGATGGTGGGCGCGGTGCTCACCCAAAATACCGCCTGGGGCAATGTCGAAAAGGCGATTGAGAACCTGAAACAGGCGCAGGTTCTGGATGCCAAGGTAATCGCCACGACCCCGCACGCCCGTCTGGCCCGCTGGCTCAAGCCTTCCGGTTATTTCAATATCAAGGCCAGACGGCTGCGTAATTTTTGCATCTGGTACCTCGCCCAGGGGGGCTTTGAGGCGCTCGCGGCCTGGGACACGGCGCGGTTGCGGCACGGGCTGCTCTCCGTCAACGGCATCGGGCCGGAGACGGCGGACGATATGTTGCTCTACGCCTTTGCGCGGCCGGTGTTTGTGATAGACGCCTATACCCGGCGGCTGCACAGCCGGCTCGGACATATCCGCGGGGACGAAGGCTATGAGACCTTGCGCTCGTTGTTCGAATCCACTCTGCGAGGCCGAAAAAAGGTTCAATTATTCAATGAGTTTCATGCCTTGATTGTCAGACACGCCAAGGACGTCTGCCGGCCTCGGCCACGTTGCCGGGAATGCTGTCTGGCAGGAAGCTGTCCATCGGCGATGGTTTGATGCTGCGATGATTGCAACACATTCGGCTTAGGCTTATGCTCAGAATTTGAATTGTTGTTCAATAAAGGAGGTATCCCATGAGCCTACAACTAGGCGACATTGCCCCCGACTTTACCCAGGATTCCAACGAAGGGCCGATCCATTTTTATGACTGGATGGGGGACAAGTGGGCCGTGCTGTTCTCGCACCCGGCGGACTTCACTCCGGTATGCACGACCGAGCTCGGCGCGGTTGCTAAGCTCAAGCAGGAATTTGATAAGCGTAACGTCAAGGTGTTGGCCTTGAGTGTGGACCCGGTAGAGTCGCACAAGGGCTGGATCGGCGATATCAACGAGACCCAAAACGCCCGGGTGAATTTTCCGATCCTCGCGGACGGCGACCGCAAGGTCTCCACGCTGTATGACATGATACA
>JAYUCX010000120.1:0-7840 GCA_043740145.1 Gammaproteobacteria bacterium | reverse complement strand
TGCCGTACTGTTGATGAAGGGGGCTTGCGGGCATTGTACGTAGCGCAGCCGCACTCCCAAGGGCGTGAGTGTATCCGCGCGCACTGCGAGGGGAGCATTGCCGATAGTCCCTAGTAATTGCCCCGCGTTGTGCAGGGCGAGGAAGGCGATCATGTCGTCTTGATCCACGCCGTCGCCGGATACGCCGATGCCGCCGACGAGTTTGTCGCCTTTGTAAATAGGCACGCTACCGGGAAAGATTTGTATGCCATTGGGGAGGCGATTGACCCCCGGCGTCACGTCGGGCAGCTCGGTGCAGCTTGCCGGGGTGTCTGGCGTCGCACCGCCGCTGGCGACAAATCCGACGTGCTGGACGATCCGGTTCAGCGCTAAATCCAATTGCAGTCCGTCGCTGAACGGGCTCCAATTCTGAAACGGTTTGCTGAGCGGGCCGTTAGCGGCGCCGCCGATGCCGTCGGGAAAGTACGGCCGCGCCAGATTGCCGATGGCGCGATTGGAAAAGGCGATTGCGGCATCCCCCAGAGCGTCCGGTAGGCCGAGGAATGATCGAGTCGCTGTGACATAGGCGTTGATCGGGGACGTCGTACCGGGTGCAGGGATAAGGTACTTCGCGGCAGGGGTCGCCGACAGATCCGCGGCGGCGTGGGGGCCGGAGAAGAAGGCGGCGGTGCGCGCCTTTTGTACCGCGACATCGGTGCCGAACAACGGGGCGTCGGGCGATCTGACCAGGCCCAATACGATGCCGTTGCTGTCCACCACGGCGATGCTGACCCGCGCCGCGGTACTCAAGGGCCGACGAATCTGGGCGCGGGCGCGGCTCGCGACGCGCAGACCCTCGGTCAATAGTTGCCTGACCTCATTCTGTCTCAGACCGCCGTCGCTGCCGGCGATGGGTGGATAGCGGTTGACGTTGGCGGCGTTGACGAGAATATACGCGCTGACGCCGGGATAGGCGCCGCTGGTATCCAGCCGTATGCCCGAGGCGGGTTCGCCCAAGGCTACGCCGGCGCGGATGGCGGCTTCCGTATAACCGGTCACCGCGATGAGGCTGCCTTGCCCGGTGAGTGGATCGCTAAGGATGGCAAAAGCGGGTGCGCCGGTGGGATTGCTGACCCGTTGCGGAGAGTCGGTAAATCGCAGCGATTTGCCGTCCACGGTAATCCGCCGGGCGAGGCGATCTAAAGGCGCTGCATAGCCGCTTGCGGCGGCGTCGGCTATCGCCTCGTCAACGGAGTTATCCACGTCACTGATCAGGGCATCGAGCCCATACAGAGCATCCGCTACGATGCCCACGCCGCCTACCGGTGCGCCGCCTTTATATAAGGGTATTCCGCCCGGGTCGGCGGAGAACCCCAAGGGCGAACGCTTGGGGCCGAGCATGGCGTCATCAAAACGGCGGTTAATGTCCGAGCAGGGCAGGTTGCTGAACTGCACGCCAAACAGTGGGCCACTGGGCCGGTTAGTTTCACCCGGATTGAAATTTTCCTGCACGATTTGATTGGCGGTGCGAGTGGTGAAGGCATTGCCTTCCGTGGACAGATAGGCGGCGGTAATCGCCTTGGAGATGGCGGCGAGGCTAGCGGGGATGATGGCGATCCCCTCCAGCCCGCTCGCGACGCCGCGCTCGGAGCTGATGGTCACGGTGTTCGCGGCACTTTTCATGCGGAACACCCCCAACACGTTGCCCACTCTATCCACCACGGCAACGGTGGCGGGAGTCCCCCGCGCGGAGGCCTCATGGACTGCTTGCGCCATGACCGTTTGCACGTCTGCCACGGTTAAGAAACGGGTGGCATCGGTACAGCCGCCATCGCATTCCGCATGGAGCGAACCGCTGAGCAACAGGCTGGCGTACAACGCCATTCGGTTTGGCCATTTTTGGGTCATAAGTCTATCCCCTGTTCAGTATGAAATTCATTCCGGTTTGAGAGTAGGGAACCTCTGATTAAGTCAGAGGTTCCTGCGGTGCAGGGATGCACCGCCATTTTTCAATCACGAAAGCGATTGAAAAATGAAGAAAAATGAAAATCACATTTTTCATTTTTCGTCTCTGAAAAATATCATGGATGACTTTTTCAGAGTTTCCGTAGAGCCGAGATCACCCTTTTGTAAGGTAATGCCATCAGTGTGCGCCGTAACGGCGCCACGACCCATCAAAAAACGTTTAGAGACATGAAATGCGTGGCAACTGAGGCACCCGGTCGTGACCTTGCCAGCGACGGGTTCGCTGCTGTGGCACTGCCGACACGTCTTGATGCCGGGGAGAAGTATGTCCTGACCTTCTCTGGAACTGTTGGCAGGATGACAACTTTCACAACTCACCGGCCGGTGCTTGGCATGGTTGAAGGTGCTCTTGGGCAGCCATGGGTGCGGCGTGCGCACCGGTCTGATGCTCCAGGGCGGTCCCTGCTGAGCGCGATTGCGGGTGATTTCATGACAGGTGCTGCAGGAGCGAAACTCGATCAGCTCTTCGGCCGTATCCTGCGCCCTATGGCGCGCCCAGGCCAGCGCGTCTGCCCGTTCCACAGCGCTGATCGGCGAGCCGGGCCGACGTTGCACCGGCTCCAGCGCCAGCACGTCCTCAAAGCCGCCTTGCAGGGCGAAATTGCCGTAAAAATCTTGCAGGGTGTTCAGCACCGTTTGCACATCCGCGTGAGGCACGCTGCGGGTGACCGCCCTGGTTTCAAAATTCAGGCGATGACAGGTGCTGCACGAGGTCGCCATGTTCGCGGTTTGCATGCTTACGCCCGCCGCATCGGGCGTGTGGCAACTGGAACATTGCAGACGGGTACAGCCCTTGGGACTCATGATACCTTCTTTCTTGAGATGGGCCTGATGAGAAAACTTAACGGCGTAGGTCTCGGTCGGTCTCGGTACGCTGTCCAGGCTCAATCTCATGCTTTGATTGCCGACGGCATTGACGACCAGGGTGGGGCGGAATTCCGGATGATGACGATCGAAGTCGAGGACATTTAGCAGCTTGGTGTCGAGCAGCCGTTTATTTAATTGCTGATGACAATCGGCGCACCATTGCTGGTCGTTGCGCACCAGTCCGGCGCGGCCGTTGTGTTCCTTATGGCAGTCACTGCACGCGGTCTCGGTCAGAGAGCGGATCTCCTTTATAGTGGGGTCGGCGTGATAGCCCATGTTTTTATGGCACTGTATGCAGGCTTGATCGGCGACTTGAATAAAGGCCTGCTGGTGACAGGCGCGGCAATTTTCCTTAAAAAAGGTGTGAGCCGGCGCCACGGGGCCGCTGTTCCAGGCCTGCTTGGCAAACTCCGGCAAGCCCTTGGAGGATTTGGCCAGGCCAGGGGTAAAGTGAATGATTAACGGCAGTACCAGAAACAGCATCAGACCGAGCGAAAATAATGACCAGGCCCAGCGTCGTTTGCTGATGCCGGTGTCAGCCAAGGTCAAGCGGGCGGAGGTGGAGGGCGTTGTGGTCTCCGGCTGCACCCGCTCGATGGTCATGGCCAACGGGTAACCTTCGGCCGGTGCCACGATCTCCAATTGATACGGGCCGATAGCGATCCGGTTACCCACGCTAAGCGGGGCATCGTTGACCGGTTTGCCGTTGAGATAGAGGGCGGCGCCTGCTACCACCTCGATATAAAAACCGTCGGCTTCGCCGTGTACCACGGCATGATATAAATTCACGCGCGGGTCAGGTAAGTAAATTTCGTTGTCGGCGCCACGTCCCACGCGCAAGCTCTCCGCCGTGATGTCTTCCCGGCGGCGTACCACGCTCTTGGTTTTGCGGGTGAGATAGGTGACCTGACAGCGCATGACCCTACCAGTAAAAAAACACCGAGACGATATGGGCGATCAGTGTCGCCAGTAAACCAAACGAGAGCGGCACATGCAGATAAAGCCAGGCTTCCAGTTTCGCCTTGTGCTGAACGTAGCGCCGCGCCTGTACTACCTTCTGCTGTTTTTTGGTCAGGCAGATCAACAATTCGCGGCTGGCTTTGAGTTGCGCGCCTTGGGCCTCGCGGGCGAGTCGCTGCACGATGCGCAAGGCCTTGGCCGTTCCGCAGTTAGGATAATGGCCTGACCACTGAGACCACAGTGAACCGCCGATGGGGGTATGGCTACTCGCGCCCAGAATAGCGCGGGCGATTTCATCGCTGAGTGGCAAGGCGGTCTCCCGGCACCTGCGATCCAGCTCGGCGATTTCCATCAGCATCGTGGGGAGGGTGAGGTCACTACGGTTTTCAGCCAGCAGCGTGGGATAGCGCAGGTAGGCGTATACCCCGTAAAAGCCGCTGACGATCACGGCTACCATGAAGACATAAGACAAGGTATGTACGTTCCAGCCAAACTGAAAGCCGCCGTGCAGGCTTGCGATGACCAGCAGGGAAGTTCCCAGGTAGACGTGGGCCGATAGCCAGCCCGCGACCGTCCCCGTGGTGGATTGATACTGACGTTTACGCATGCCAAACCACATCAGCCACACGACAATGAGCGCGGCCAGGATGCCTAGCGTGTAGCCCACCAAGGTGCCGCCATTGGGCGGACCAATGGGCTCATCGCCCACGTAAAGCATGATCGCAGTGCCAACGATCAGTAGAGTGACCTTGAGGTGGTGGTAGCGGCGGTAATTGAGCAGCGATTGATGCATTGCAATCTCTATATGAGGCGTGGCGCTACCGCGGGTGGGTAAGATTGGCGTAGGACATGAACTGCTCGGGACTGACGCGCAACGCCGCGCCGGTCGGGCAAGCCCTCACGCAGGCCGGACCGCCGGCCAGGTCTCTGCACATGTCGCACTTGACGGCCTTTTTTGGGCTGTCGGAATGCGCCTGGCCGGGGTCGTCACCGGCGCCAAACACCAGCGAGGCCAGCAGCGATTTTTGGGGTGCCCGGTTCGTCGTCTCCATTTGAATCACACCATAAGGACAATTCTTTTCGCAGTTGCCGCAACCTATGCAGGAATCGCTGATATAGACCTCACCGTTAGGGGAGCGGTGGATCGCGTCGGGTGGACAGTCCTTCATGCAATGCGGATGTTCACAATGCCGGCAGGAGGTGGGGACATGCACCAGGGCGTAGGTCGGTCCTGCCTCACGATTGAGGCGGGAGTTGCCGTCATGGGTGCCGGCGCAGGCCTGTTCGCAATTGTTGCAACCCACGCACAACGATTCGTCAATGAGCAACACATCGGTGCCTTCGCCCAAGCCTTGCTGCACCAGAAAGGAGATGATGCCGCCGGGCTCCGCGTGCGTTTCCATCCTGATGTTTTGGATCAGACGCTCCTGAAGTTTTGCCTCCAGCTTACGACGCATGCCGGGGTCGCGCTCGAGTAACTGTTTGAAGACGGAGCCCTCCAGACGCAGTGTCTCGGTGGCGACCGTCGCCGTCACCGTCGCCGAGCGCGGTGCATCCCCCAATAAGGCCATTTCGCCTACATAATTTCCGGCGGCGACATAGGCGAGCACGATGTCGCGTCCGCCAATCTTCCGCGATACGGTGACCGAGCCGCGCCGTATCAGATGTAGCGAGTCGCCCGGCTCGCCCTCATGAAACAGGATCTGCCCGGCGGCGAAATTCTCAATACGGGCGGAGGCTACCACCTCGGCCAGCGCCGCACCGGGAAGCTCCGTGGCGAGCTGATTTTGAATGGCATGCAGCATAAAAGTCTGGTCTATGATCTGCTTGACTGATTCAACCGACCCGATCAGTTTTTTCATCGAGCGTCTCGGAATTTCCAGCAGCAGACACGGTTTGCCGGCGCGTACCGTGGCGCTGCGGCGGCGTCCGGAGATCAGCCCCATCTCGCCAAAAAACTCACCCTGTTGCAGGCGCAGCGACCGGTCGGGATTGATCTCAACATGGACCTCGCCCTCAACGATCACATAAAGACTGTCGGTGTAATCATTGTGGGTAAATATGACAGCACCGGCGGCAGGGTTGTGTAGGCGGCTATCCAGCATGATTTCTCGAAGCTGGAGCGGCGTTAAACCGGATAACATCGGGGCGCGGCTACGCACCTGTTCGAGGAACCGGGTCACCGGCGGCGGTTGGGGCAGCAGGCTCAATTTAGCGTTCAACAGGGGTTCATCGGCGGGCTCGACCGCGTGCCCCTGGATAAACTCGATGACCTCATAGCCCTGATTCATTGCCTGCTTGATAAGCGGATAGCCGCCCAGTGCCCCCACGATGTAGAGGCCCGCCACGTCAGACTCATAGCAGGGGCTCAACACAGGCACTGAGCCGGGGCTGGCGTTGGGGAAGTGCACGCCACAACTTTCCACGAATTTCCGGGGCGGCGTCGCGCCCAGTCTGGCGATGACGCGATGGCATTTGATTTCGGCCTCGCCGTTCGGGGTGGTTAAAACCAGCAGCCCGCCGGGATCGCCCTCATTGAGTTGCTCCAGCGCATTCAGGCGCGCCACGGTGGTGGAGGTGTAACATTCAATCACTCCCTTCTTGATACAGTCCTGAATGAGGCTGAGATTACCTTCCTTGAGACGGGAAAAATCTTCGCTGCGATTGACCATGACCACGGTGTTTTGCCGGGCCAGGGCGACGGCGTTTTCTACCGCCGCGTCGCCCGCGCCCACCACCACGATGGTCTCATCGCTGTATTCATCGGGGTCATCCAATTGATATTGGACGATGGGGTTATCCTCCCCAGGCGCCCCCAGTTTGCGTAGATTGCCCTGCAAGCCTATGCCCAGCACCACATATTCCGCGACTATGAGTTCGCCGTTTTTAAGAGTGAGCCGGAAATCGCCACGCTGGCCTTGAATGGAGACGACTTCTGCGTTCAGCTTGAGATTCACCGCCAAACCGGTTATTCCCTGATTCCATTCCGCCAGGATTTTTTCGCGGGTGGCGGCGGCAAACTTCAGGGGGCTGCGCAACGGCAGCACGCCGGGTTCGGCCATGACGTGCTTGCCTTTCTGATATTTTAAAATCGTGCCGGAGATATGCGGGCCGCTTTCCAACAGGATATGAGAAACGCCCGATTGGGCGGCACGCGCCGCCGCGCTCAAGCCTGCCGGGCCCGAGCCGACGATTGCAATCTTGTAATCAGGCATTACAGGTTCTCGTCAAGGTTGTAATCTATTATGAACGCCGATGCTGATAATAGCAGCGTTACCTGTCTATTGCAGTGCGGTAGGGGTTGTTCTATATTCACCGCGTACAATCACTATAAACCAAGGCGCCCAAGGCTGTGTCCCACGTCCGAATATTTTTAGCCGCAGTTATCGTATTAGGCACTGCCCACGTCGCCCTTGCCCAGCCGTCGCTGGCACAGTTCGCCGGTGATCTTCATCTGGGCGTGGCGAGCTGTGCCGGCAGCACCTGCCACGGCTCGCTCGAGACCTGGAAGGATTCTCCGGTATTGCAGAATGAATATAACATCTGGACGCGCAAAGACAAACATGCCAAGGCCTACGAGGTGCTGCTCAACGAGCAGTCCAAGCGCATGGCGCGCAATCTGGGATTGGAGTCGGCGCATACCGCCAAACTATGTCTGGACTGTCACGCCGACAATGTCGGCGAGGATCTGCGCGGCAAGCGTTTCCAGTTGTCGGATGGGGTGGGTTGCGAGGCTTGTCACGGCGGCTCGATACGCTGGCTGGGGCCGCACGTCTCGGGTAAGGGCAGCCATAAGGAAAATGTCGAGCTGGGCATGTATCCGACCGAGGATCCGCTCCAGCGCGCCCGTTTGTGTTTGTCCTGTCATTACGGCAACGCGGAAAAATTTGTCACCCATCGCATCCTGGGCGCCGGGCATCCGCGCCTGAGTTTTGAGCTGGATACCTTCACGGCGATACAGCCTAAACATTTCGTCATTGACAAGGATTATCGCGAGCGCAAAACGGTA
>JAYUCX010000119.1:0-17743 GCA_043740145.1 Gammaproteobacteria bacterium | reverse complement strand
GGCACCAAGCTGTTAAATGTCCACGATTTTGATCGTCAGCATCCGCAATTCCGCCCCACCCTGGTCGTCAATGCTGCTGGCAATCACAGCATGCGGATAAGTCTGGACAGTACGCCGAGGTTAACCGAAACCTACGCCGTCAAGTTTTCCCACAAGGCCCACCTCAAAAAAGAAGGCATCATGAGTCCCAAGGGTTGTATCCGCCTGCAATGTTCCAGTTGCCACACGCCCGATGCGGCGGGCGTGAACATGCAAACCGCGAACATGGCGACCTCGTGCAGTCAGTGTCATCGCCTGAACTTTGAACCCCGAGCAGTCACCCGCAGCGTGCCGCACGCAGATGTGCAAACGGTGCTGAACACCCTGCAAGATTTTTACGGCAATTTCGCACTGCAAGGCGGCTTTGAAGACGCATTTGCGCCAGAGCCGGTGCAACGCCGCCCCGGCTCGCCGATCAGCGACCGGGAGCGAGAAGATGCGCTGGCCTGGGCGCGCCACATGGCGCAAGATATGGGCGAGGAGTTGATCGAATTCCGCTCCTGCAACACCTGTCATGAGGTGACACGAAATCTTGAGCAAAATGAGCCGCGCTGGAACATCCGACCGGTGCGCACGCCGCACCTCTGGCTACCCAAGAGCACCTTCAATCATGCCAAGCACCAACCGGTGAGCTGTGAGAGTTGTCACGCCGCCAATAATTCCAGTGCCGGACAAGACGTGCTTATCCCCGGTATCAAGACGTGCCGACAATGCCACAGCAGCGAACCCTCTGTCGGCAAGGTCGCAAGCGGGTGTCTTACTTGCCACAAGTTTCATGTCAGCAAACGCTTTGTTATGGGTGGTGGTTCCGTTACGGGACATACTGACGGCGTTGCCCTGCAGAAGGGTGGCCTTACTCCTCAACCGGACTAAATCACAATCATGAGTAACCTGAAAATTTTTCTGTTACCGATAATAGTTGCTGTGGTCGCAGCTTGTGGTGGCGGAGGCGGAGGTGGCAGCAGTGGCGGAACACAATGTAATGGCGGCTGTACCAACGCCACCAGCGTATTAACCGTTACCGATGTCCAGCAAGTCATGGCGCAAGCGGTCAGCGAAGCCGCCACGCGGGGAACTCCCGCCACCATCGCCGTGGTGGACAGGGTGGGCAACGTGTTGGGGGTGTTCCGCATGAACAGCGCCACGGACACCGTAACCATCAGCTCCGAACGCGGCGTTACGGGCGGGCTGGAGGGGATCGCCATCATCCCCGCCAGCCTCGCCGCCATCGCCAAGGCGATTACCGCCGCCTATCTGTCCAGCGAAGGCAATGCCTTCACTACTCGCACCGCCAACCAAATCGTGCAGGAAAATTTCAATCCGGGCGAAACCAACCGGCCCAGCGGCCCGTTGTTCGGCGTGCAGTTCAGCAATCTGCCCTGCTCGGACATTAACCGTCGTTTTGGCGATGCCATGCTCGGGCCCAAACGCTCGCCACTAGGACTCACCGCCGATCCAGGAGGAATCCCGCTTTACAAAAATGGCGCACCGGTGGGGGCCATAGGTGTGGTGGCGGATGCCGTGTACGGGCTGGATTTGACGATTAGCGATGTTGACAGCTCCGGCGATGAGATCATCGCCAGCGCCGGCGCAAACGCTTATTCAGCGCCCTTGGACATTCGCGCCCAGCAGATCACCGTGGACGGAAGATCGCTGCGTTTTACTGACTCCACAGCGACTGTGAGCAATCCGGCCAACGCCCCCGCCTTCGCCACCATCAACAACCCGATCACCGGGCTAGGTAATCTCATCGCGGTGGCCGGTTATACGGCAGCGGACATCATCCCCGGTGTGGCCTTGGGCGAGCCCGCCTCGGGCATACGGCTGGATACTAGCGGCAGCTATCCCGGCGTCGGCGCCTATATTCTCGTCAACGCCGCCAACGTCAACCGCTATCCACCCATCGCCGGCAGCGACGGCGGCCTGGTGCAGGACGAGGTCGGGCAACTATTGACCGAGGCGTTGCGCGTCGCGAGCCGCGCCCGCGCCCAGATCCGCCGGCCGTTGAGTACTGCGGCACGGGTCAGCATCGCCGTGGTGGACGGCAACGGCAACGTATTGGGTCTGGTCCGATCACTCGATGCGCCGTTGTTCGGCACCGATGTCGCAGTGCAAAAGGCGCGCGCCGCCGCCTTTTTCACCGGCCCCCACGCCGCTGCGGATCTGTCGGCGACCCCTGCCGCGCAGTATCTTGTCCCTGCGCCCGGCACGACCTCTCCGATCAATGCCTATGTCACAGCAACTCGCTCATTCCTCGGCCTGCCGGATGCCCTCTCCAATGCCGCCATCGCCTTCTCCAATCGCGCCATCGGCAATCTGGCGCGGCCATACTTTCCCGACGGCATCAGCGGCGCCGCTAACGGCCCACTCAGTAAACCGTTTCAAAATTGGAGCCCATTCAGCGACGGACTGCAATTGGATTTGGTGCTGAACCGGATCGTCCGGCACGTCGGATTTGTCGCTAGCGGGGGCGCGACGCCGGATACCCCGACGAGCTGCACCGAGCTGCCTGACGTTACGCCGGGAATAAACCGCCTACCCAACGGCATACAAATCTTTCCCGGCAGCGTGCCTATTTACAAAGGCGACAAACTCGTCGGCGGTATCGGCGTCTCCGGCGACGGCGTGGACCAGGACGACATGACCGCCTTCCTCGGCCTGCACAACACAGGGCAACTATCGGGCACTGTCGGTAACGCCCCCAAGCCGTTACGCGCCGATAGGCTCACACCTTTCGGTACCCGGCTGCGTTACGTGCAGTGTCCGCAAGCACCCTTCATCAACAGCACGGCACAGAATGTCTGCGCGGGACTCTAATCTCATGCCAATACGAGTCTTCCTGCTGGTCTCGCTGTTAGTCACTGCAACGTGCCCACTAGCCGGTGAGGATGATCCGCTGGATCGCCGGCGCCCCGGCGCACCCGTAGAGAACGACGCGCTGCCCGAGATAGACCCCGCCGCAGTGCCGCCCCCTGCCGCGGATCTACCACGCAGGTTTATCCCCGTCCCTGATCGTTGGCGCCTGGTGGAAAGTCTGGGCGTGGTGAAGGAAAAGGTATGGGACCCATACAACCAGAACGCTCTCAAGGGCGACCGGCCGTTGTTCAACGATGTGTTTTTTAATCTTTCCATCATCTCGGACACTGTCTTCGAACCGCGCCGCCTGCCCACCCCTATCGGCGTGCAAACCTCCGAACACGCCGGTTCGCTCGATGTGTTCGGCGATGCAAACCAGTATCTGTTCGCCGAAAACCTGCTACTCAGTTTCGCCTTCATCAAAGGAGACACCTCCTTCAAACCACCCGACTATGAATTCCGCTTCACGCCGGTCATTGCTTACAATTACACCCATGTAGAGGAAGTTGGGCTGCTCAATGTAGACCCGCGGCATGGCACCGCGCGCACCGATAATCACATAGGCATTCAGGAATTATTTCTGGATAAGCACCTGCGCAACGTCTCTGACCGCTACGACTTCGACAGCCTCCGCGTAGGGATACAGCCCTTCACCAGCGATTTTCGCGGCTTCTTGTTTCAGGACAGCCAATTGGGCGTGCGCCTGTTCGGCACACGGAATAACAATATCTTTCAATACAACCTGGCCTGGATACGGCGTTTAGAAAAGGACACCAACAGCGGCCTCAACGATGCCAGCGCGCGCCTACGTGACGACGACATCTTTTTGGCCAATCTCTATTACCAGGACTTCCCGGTAGTGGGTTTCGTGTCACAGGCCACGCTGATACACAACCGCAACCGGGAGGACCAGTCCTTTTATTACAACAATAACGGTTTTCTGGAACGGCCCGCCTCGCTGGGTTCGGAGCGCCCGCACCACTATCAGGTAACCTATGCAGGGCTCAACGGCGACGGCCACTTCGGCCGCCTCAATCTCACCAGCTCGCTCTACTATGCCTTCGGCGAAGACAGCAACAGCTATACCACCGACACCCCCAGCGACATCAGCGCCTACTTCGGCGCGGCCGAGGCTTCGCTCGATTATGACTGGATCCGCCTGCGCGGCTCGGCGCTGTACGCCAGCGGCGATTCGGACCCATTCGATAACAAATCAGAGGGCTTCGACGCCATCTTTGAAAATCCGCAGTTCGCGGGCGCCGACACCAGCTTCTGGATACGCCAGGCCGTCCCGCTGATCGGCGGCGGAGGGATCAGCCTGTCCAGTCGCAATGGCGTGCTCGCCTCGCTGCGCAGCTCCAAGGAACAGGGGCAATCCAATTTCATCAATCCCGGCATACAACTGCTGGGCGTGGGCGCCGACTTGGACATCAGTCCGCGGTTTCGCCTGAGCGGTAACTTTAACAAACTGTGGTTTACGAATACGTCATCGCTGGAATTCCTGCGTAACCAGGGCAACATTGACCGTGATATCGGCTGGGACGCCTCGATCGCGCTGATTTACCGGCCGCTGTTCTCGCAGAATATCGTGTTCCGTTTATCAGGCGCGGCCTTACTCGCCGGGCAGGGCATTAAACAACTTTACAGCAGCGACGAAGGAACTTATTACTCGGTACTCGCCAATCTGGTGTTGACCTACTAAAGGGCGCCTCTAAAAATGCATCTTTTGTCTTTATGCTGCGTTGGAATTCTGCTCGAAATGCTCATGTACTGGCGCGTACACTGTGCCATGCAGGGATGCACCAATGTCGCGGGCGCAGGGATGCGCAGGAGCGACCGCTTTCTCGCAGAATTCCGCCTTGCCTAAAGACAAAATCCACTATTTTTAGAGGTGCCTTAGATCATGCGCGCAAAATTACTCTTGGCATTTCTGGTGCTGCTGCCACCGGTTTCCACCCTCGCTTCTTCCGAGGAAGAGGCACCTCGTCCCATTAACTATGCCTACACCCCCCCTGCGCCCGCCAAGCAGACCGAGCAACAAACCCGCGGCAAAACCGAGGGGTGCATGAGCTGTCATACTCAAACCGATCAACTCACCATGCACGACAACCCCGGCGTGACCTTGGGCTGTGGCGACTGTCACGGTGGCAATGCAGAGATCAAAAAACCCGAACTCAGCCGCGCCGGTGACGCCGCCTATCGCGCAGCGCTGGATCAGGCCCATGTGCAGCCGCTGTTTCCCAAGGCCTGGAATTACCCGGGCAGTGCCAACCCCGCGCGCACCTACACCCTGCTCAACCTCGAAAGTCCGGAGTACATCCGATTCATCAATCCCGCCGATTACCGCGTCGCGCGCGAGGCCTGCGGCGCGTGCCACTTGCGCATCATCCAAGCGGCAGAACGCAGCCTGATGAGCACCAGCGCCATGCTCTGGGGGGGCGGCGCCTATAACAACGGCATCCTGCCCTTCAAGCGTTATATTTTAGGTGAGGCCTACACGCGCGAGGGCGAGGCGGCGACTGTGGTGAACCCTGTTCCGCCCGATGAGCGGATGTCGGCCAAGGGCATCTTGCCGGAGTTGTACCCCCTCCCCGCTTGGGAGACAGTTCCGCCGGGCGACATCTTTCGCGTCTTTGAACGCGGCGGTCGCAACCTCGGCAACCTGTTTCCCGAAGTCGGTCTACCCAACCTCACCGGCCAGATCCAGCGCCTGGAGGAACCCGGACGGCCCGATCTGAAACAATCGAATCGCGGACCGGGCACCGGCCTGCGCATCTCGGTCCCGGTACTCAATATCGCCAAGACCCGTCTTAATGACCCGCACACCTGGTTTTTCGGCACCAATGACCAGCCCGGCGATTACCGCTCTTCAGGCTGTAGCGCGTGCCACGTGGTCTACTCCAACAGCCGCACCGAGCGCGAGTCCGGACCCTATGCCAAATTCGGCCATAACGGCGCCAGCGTGACACTCGACCCCACCATTGCCAAAGACCAATCCGGTCATCCCCTGCGTCACGAATTCACGCGCGCCATTCCCACCAGCCAGTGCATGGTGTGCCACATGCACCAGCCCAATGTGTTCGTCAACAGCTATCTCGGTTACACGATGTGGGACTACGAATCCGACGCCCCCTTTATGTGGCCGGAACAACAAAAATATCCGACCGATGCCGAGGCTCACGCGGTGCTGGAACACAATCCGGAAGAGGCGGCGACACGCGGAAAGTGGGGTGATGTGGAATTTCTGAAACACGTGAGCGAATTAAATCCCAAACTCAAGGATACTCAGTTCGCCGACTATCACGGCCACGGCTGGAATTTTCGCGCAGTCTTCAAACGCGACCGCAAGGGCGCGTTACTCGATGCCAACAACAGCATCGTGTCCGACAACGACCCGGACAAATTCAAAAAGGCCGTCCACATGTCCGACATCCATGCCGATGTGGGCATGCATTGCGTGGACTGTCACTTCGCCCAGGACGCTCACGGCAATGGCCATCTCTATGGCGAAGTCGCCGCCGCGATAGAAATCGATTGCACCGATTGCCACGGCACCGTGGATGCCTACCCCAGCCTCACCACCAGCGGCCCCGCCGCGCCCCCGCAAGGCAACGCATTGAGCCTGTTGCGCACCCAGGACGGCCGCAAACGCTTCGAGTGGCGCGACGGCAAACTCTACCAGCGCTCCGCGCTATACCCCGACAAGGAATGGGAAATCCACCTGGTTAAGGATTCGGTCAACCCCGAACACAAAAACTATAACAAAAAGGCCGCGCGCGCCAAGCTTATGTCGAAAGACACGGCGCTGCAATGGGGCCCCGGTGTCGCGCCGCAAGACCGCGCGCATTCCAACGACAAGATGCTGTGTTTCAGTTGCCACACCGCGTGGACCACCAGTTGCGGCGGTTGCCACCTGCCCATACAGGCCAATAAAAAGACCGAGCGACATCACTATGAAGGAGGGGAGACGCGCAACTTCGCCACCTACAACCCGCAGATAGCGCGCGACGATGTGTTCCAGCTCGGCAAACACGGCAGTGTCAAAGGCGGCAAGATCGCACCGGTACGTTCTTCATCCGCGTTGGTGCTCTCCTCGACCAACATCAACCGCGAAAAGATTTATATACAACAACCCCCCATCTCTGCCAGCGGCTTCAGTTCGCAGGCCTTCGCCCCGCACTTCGCCCATACCGTGCGCAAGACCGAGACCAAGACCTGCACCGACTGTCATCTGTCCAAGGAAAATGACAACAACGCCATCATGGCGCAACTGTTGTTGTTGGGCACCAACGTTTTTAATTTCGTGGGCTATAACGCCTGGCTAGGTACCGAGCAGTCCATTGAGGCGGTAAGGGTGACCGAATGGGAAGAACCACAGGCCATCATCGGCAGCTATTTACACCAATACGCCTATCCCGACTGGTATCAAGCGCACCAGCAGCGCGATCGGAAATTAACGGAATCCTACGATCACGCCTCCGGCCCTGCCCATTGTCTGCAACTGCGCGGCGAGTATCTCTACGTCGCGGAAGGCGCGCAGGGGATGCGCGTCTACGATGTCGCCAGCATCGCCAACAAAGGGTTCTCACAGCGCATCGTCACCGCCCCCTTCTCGCCGCTCGGTCATGCCACCCGTATCGCCTCGGCCAATGCCACTTGTATTGCACTGCCGACCAACCAGCCTATCCACCCGGCGCGCAATCAAGGCGACCTGATGCGGATCACCAATCAGGAACAGGCGTTCCATCCGATTTACAATTACGCGCTCATCACCGACGCCCAGGAGGGGCTGATACTCACCGACATCAATACGCTATCCGATGGTGAACCGCGCAACAATTTCCTGAGCCGGGCGCTGACCTGGAACGAAAACGGCATCCTGAAGGGCGCGCGTCACCTGACCATCGGCGGCCGCTACATTTATATTGCTGCAGACGCCGGCCTGGTCATCCTCGATCTCGATAAGCCCTTGCAGCCCAAACTGGTCAGCGTCGTCCCTTTTAAAGATGTGCGCGCCTCGGCGCTGCAATTCCGCTATCTGTGGGTCACCGATGCGCGCGGACTACACATAGTGGATGTAACCCATCCCGAACAACCCCGCCTGATCGAAAACGCCACAGTGGAATTAACAGACGCACAGCGTGTTTATGTCGCGCGCACCTATGCCTACGTTGCGGCCAAGGGCCAGGGCCTGGCCATCGTGGATGTGGAACGCCCCGAGGCGCCCAAGCTATTGACATTGTTCAATGCGGACGGAACATTGAACGACGCACGCGATGTGATCGTGGCCTCCACCAATGCCTCACAGTTTGCCTACGTGGCGGACGGCGTGAACGGATTAAAGGTCTTGCAATTGACCGCGCCGGATACCCAGCCGCGCTTTTACGGATTCAGTCCCGAGCCCAAGCCGACATTGATCGCCCGCTATCCAACCTCTTCGGTGGCGCTGGCCCTCTCCAAGGGCCTGGACCGTGACCGCGCCGTGGACGAAACGGGCGGACAAATCGCGGTATTCGGACGTCTCGGTTCCAGGCCGTTTAACCAACAAGAGATGCAGGCTCTGTATCTCGACAAACATAGTCAGCCTTGGTACGTGGACGATCAGATACACCCCAAGGATTATTTGGAAAAACCTTAAACACGACTCTCATAAATTTCTATAAAATGGCCGCAATCCTGATTTCCACTTCCCGTAACATAAGGACTTGCCGAGCGCGCTGTAACTGTTCAATAAGTTGAGTTCCTTAATCGTGACGGAGGACTTAACCTCGGGCCTGACCGCCCATTTGTCGTCTTTGGGACTAAAAAAGCGCTGTCTGCGGTCGGCGGTGATCCCGCGGGCCAGGCTGGCCTTGTCGTAGACCGCCTCCTCGGCCTCCTTCAGCATGGACGGAGAGATATCCGTCGCGACAATCTGCACACCCTTGGGTAGGCTGCCCGGCTTGGATTGCAGATACTCCTGGATGGCGATACTGATCGCTATAGGGCTCCTGGCCGGAAGAACAGACCGCCGACCAGATCCGCAACGGCCGGCCGCGCTGCTGGGAAATCTCCGGCAACACCACCTGTTTGAGCAGTTCGAAGGGGGAAACGTCACGAAACTACAACGTCTCGTTGGTGGTCATCGCATCCACTACTCGGTGTTGCAGCGCAGCATTCTGTTTTGCCTTGAGCCGTTTGATCAGTTCGCCCAGATTCGGGATGGCGAACTCGGACATCAGCCGGTTCAGGCGGCTGCTTACCAGGTAGTGCTTGTTATCACCGAGTAAAATTCCGCACGCCTGCTCAAGGAATACCTTAAAGTCTTCGCTGTTTTATATCAAGCCTTGGATTATCGGGGTTACCGCCCAATAGCCCGATGCTTTCCGCTATGCGTTCCTGGGTTTGCACAGGCAGCTTGAGCAATTTCCGCTGCGCCCGTTTCATGATTTATATCCGGTAACGCATAAGTAACAAGAATACTTTTTATTACTTAGCGCCAGTCTTGCGTTTTGTCAGCTTTTCAACGGTCGCCGTGGGTCAACTCCCACAAGTCCACGGTGTATTGCATTTTCAGCCAGCTTTCCGGGGTGGTGTTCAGCACCTTGCCTAAGCGCACCGCCATATCCGGGGATAGGGCGCACTTTTCGTGCAGCAGTTCCGACACGGTGAGGCGCGACATCCCTAGCCGGTTGGCAAATTCCGTTTGTGTGATGCCCAGGCGGGCAGCACGTCTTTCCGTAGCACTTCTCCGGGGTGGGTGGATTTGTGCTTGGGGTCGCGTAGAGTTTCCATCAGTGGGAATCCTCAAGGTTCACGTCAAAGGCGTTGCCGCCCTCGAATCGAAATGTAACCCGAAATGCCGCCACTTCTTATCTTCTATTGTGAATTTTGTGAATTCCATCGGTAGTCGCTGGTGCGGATCTGCTTTATTCCTTTTCGCAATCAAAAGTCAAGTATCGTAGGGTGCGCCAGTGGAACGCGCCCTACAAAATGGGTGTCTTTTTTAACGCAAATTGGAATTACTCCAGTTCCTGCACCTTGCCGCGCGTCGCTTTCGTCTTGGCGCGAGTTTTTTTACTTGCCACCCGGCGATTTTTTGAGGCCTGAGTTGGCTTGGTGGGCCGGCGTTTTTTCGGCACGGTGTTGAGTGCGCGCAGCCTCTTAATGAGACGCTCGAAGGCCAGGGTGCGATTGCGAAGCTGTGACGGAGAATCCTGTGCGATCACGACTACGCCGGAAGGAAGATGGGTAAGCCGCACCGCGGAACTGGTTTTTTGCACGTGCTGACCGCCGGGACCGCTGGCACGAAAGGTGTCAATCCGCACCTCGCGTTGTAGGGTAGCGCGATCCAGCGCATAGGGGGGTTGTGTTCTGCCGGACATGCCGGTAGTTTACTGTCTCACCAGTGTGGGGGGAACATACCTTTGCTTAATGCCATTTGGGTTGGCTTTTTTCTCATCGCCTTCGGCTTCGGGATTTTCAAGATGGTGTTTCTCGGTCAGGCCGAGATTTTCGTCGGCATGATGAAGGCGGTATTTGATACCTCCAAGACGGCCTTTGAAATCGCGTTAGGACTCACTGGGGTGATGACCTTGTGGCTTGGCGTCATGCGCATCGGAGAAAAGGGCGGATTTTTGCGGCTCTTGACCCGCCTCATGACGCCGTTGTTCCGCCGCCTGTTTCCCGAGATTCCGCCGCAGCATCCCGCGTTGGGCTCCATCCTCATGAACATGTCGGCCAATATGATGGGGCTGGACAACGCCGCGACGCCTATGGGCCTCAAGGCGATGCGCGAGCTGCAGGAGTTGAACCCTGCTAAGGATACCGCCAGCAACGCGCAGATCCTGTTTCTGGTCATCAACGCCTCGTCGGTGACGATATTCCCCGTTACGATTTTCACCTATCGCGCGCAGCAAGGTGCGGCCGACCCCACCGATGTGTTCATTCCCATACTGATTGCCACCTATGCCTCGACGATGGCGGGCTTGATCGCAACGGCGCTGGTACAGAGAATCAATCTTTTGGATCGCGTGGTGCTGGGCTATTTGGGGGCGATCACGGCGTGCGTGGCGGGTCTAGTATTTTATTTCACGCAGTTGCCGGCCGAGGCGATGGTGCGCCAGTCGGCGGTGGCCAGTAATTTTTTGCTGTTCACCCTCATCATCATTTTTTTGCTCGGTGCGCTGCGTAATAAGATTAACGTCTATGACGCCTTCATCGAGGGGGCGAAGGACGGCTTTCATATCGCTGTCGGCATCATTCCTTATCTCGTCGCCATGCTGGTCGCCATCGCCGTGTTTCGCGCCAGCGGCGCACTGGACATGCTGCTCGGCGCGGTGCGCTGGCTGGTGAATGCGCTGGGCATGGATAATCGTTTTGTGGAGGGTTTGCCGACCGCGCTGATGAAGCCGCTCTCCGGCAGCGGTGCGCGCGCGATGATGGTGGAGACGATGCAGACCTATGGCGCTGATTCCTTCGCGGGACGGCTCGCCTCGGTGATCCAGGGTAGTACGGAGACGACGTTTTATGTGTTGGCGGTGTACTTTGGTTCAGTGGGCATCCGCTACGCGCGGCATGCCGTGTCCTGCGCGCTGCTCGCCGATCTGGCGGGGATTACGACGGCGATCTTGGTAACGTATCTGTTCTTCGGCTAGGCCAATTGTGCGGCCTGCCGGTCTGCATGGTAGGACGAGCGCACCATCGGGCCGCTCGCGACATTGCTGAAGCCCATCGCGACGCCGATCGCGGCGAGCCGGTCGAATTCGTCAGGGTGAACGAAACGTGCGACCGGCAAGTGATGACGGCTGGGCTGCAAATACTGGCCGAGGGTGAGCATCTCACAGTTGTGTGCGCGCAGGTCGCGCATCACCTGTTCGATCTCGCTGATCTCTTCGCCCAAACCCAGCATGAGACCCGATTTGGTTGGAATATGCGGGTGCAAGGCCTTGAAGCGTTTAATTAAGGTGAGCGACCACTGATAATCAGAACCCGGGCGCGCTTGCTTGTAGAGTCGCGGCACGGTTTCCAGATTGTGATTGAAGACATCCGGCGGGGCTTCGGTCAAAATTTCTAACGCGATGTCCATGCGGCCGCGAAAATCGGGGGTGAGGATTTCGATCCGGGTATGCGGCGAGTGTTGCCGCATGGCCTTTATGCACTCGATAAAATGGCGCGCGCCGCCGTCGCGCAGATCGTCACGATCCACCGAGGTGATGACGATGTAATTCAATCGCATGTCCTTAATCACGCGCGCCAGATTCTCCGGCTCGTTAGAATCGAGCGGATCGGGTTTCCCATGGGCGACATCGCAAAACGGGCAGCGCCGCGTACAGATCGCTCCCATAATCATGAACGTGGCCGTGCCATGTCCGAAACACTCACCGAGATTGGGACAGGAGGCCTCTTCACAGACGGTGTGCAAGTTGTGTTCGCGCAAGATTCCCTTGAGGCGCATCACCTCCGGAGTATTGGGCGATTTGGCGCGTATCCAGCTCGGTTTGCGCACCAGCTCTGTAGTCGGCGCGATTTTGATAGGGATACGCGCCATCTTGGCGGCGCCTTTCAGTGCCCGCAGATCTTTGCTTTGGTTGTCTTTCATGTCTGTATCAAACTCTCAAGCGCAGACGACACTTTTGACGTACAGGGATGTACTAATGTCGCGGGAGGGTCGCTCCCGGCATCCTGCCTCCCGCTACATTAGTACATCCTTGTACGTCACAGGATGCCGGGAGCGACCTTCAGTCAGAAATTGTGCATCCATAATAGTGGATTCCAGTTGTTGCGCGATCAGTGCAGTCAGCATCTGTTCCAGCTCGGCCATCCCGGTAACAATGCCGAGACTACGCAGGTCGCTCACCGGCATATCAGAGTAGCCGCAGGGGTTGATCCGGCTGAACGGTTCGAGCTCCATCGCCACATTGAGGCTGAGCCCGTGATAACTACAGCCGCGTCGCACACGCAGGCCGAGCGCAGCGATCTTGGCACCCGCGACATAGACACCCGGCGCATCGCGCCGGGTGTCGGCGTTGAGGCCGTGCTCGTTCAACAGCGCGATCACCGCCTGCTCCAGCGCCGTCACCAACTGTCGCACACCCCAACCACGACGGCGCAAATCAAGCAACACATACGCGACAATCTGGCCGGGGCCGTGATAGGTCACCTGGCCACCGCGGTCGGTGTGAATCACGGGGATAGCGCCCGGCGCAATGAGATGTTGCATCTTACCATTATAGCCCAGCGTAAACACCGGCGGGTGTTCCACCAGCCATAGCTCATCCGGGGTAGCATCATTGCGCGCGTCGGTAAAACCACGCATCGCCTCCCACACAGGCCGGTACTCACGAAGCCCGAGCCGGCGCACGATGAGCATATTGTCAGGCACGGTTTACGTCCCGCAAGGCGCGTTGGTAGTCCTGATAAAGCGAGATCACGCGCGCCCACATCGGCCCTGGCTTGCCGCCGCTCACGGTCTTTCCGTCCAGGCGTGTCACCGGCAGGATCTCCTTGGTCGAGCTGGTAAGCCACACCTCATCGGCTTCGCGCAGCTCGTTCTCGCGGATGGCGCCCTCACGGTAGGCGATGCCGTGCAACTCCGCCAGTTCGAGTATCAAATCGCGGGTGATCCCCGGCAACAAGCGCGGCCCCTTGGGTGGGGTGATGAGGAGGTTGTCTTTGACAATAAACAGATTGCTCGCCGCGCCCTCGGTCACTTCGCCATCGCTGATGAGTATCGCCTCGGCGGCGTTCGCATCGAGGGCCTGTTGGCGCAGCAGGATATTCGGCAGCAGGGTGATCGCCTTGATGTTGCAATAACGCCAGCGGATGTCGTCCAGCGTGATAGCGGCGACACCTTCTGTCGCCAGACTTGCAGGCAGCGGCGTCAGCGGATTACTCATCGCAAACACCGTGGGCTTTACCCCCTTTGGAAAGGCATGATCGCGTTTGGCGACCCCGCGTGTTACCTGCAGGTAAACAGATTGATCGCCGTATTCTGACGTACAGGGAAGAGCGATAGCGAAGGGTTCTACTAATGTCGCGGGAGGCAGGATGCCGGGAGCGACCTCGGTAGTGTTGCGCTCGACCAACTCTTCCAGAATACTGTTCCATTGGTCATACGCAAGAGGATTGTCGAGTCGTATCCCGGCGAGGCTGTGGTCCAGGCGCTGCAGGTGCTGATTCAAGCGAAATAGCTGACCCCCGTAGACGGGGATCACTTCGTAGACCCCGTCGCCGAAAATAAATCCGCGATCCAGGACGGAAACCTTAGCCTGATCCAGGGGCAGGAATTCCCCATTGAGGTAAACAGTAGGTTGGGCCGTCATCGGGTTATTTGGCAAACCAAAGCTTCACGGTATCCACCAAGCGGCGCCACCAACCACCCTGCGCGACATCCTGCAAAGCGACCAGCGGCCGCGTGGCGAGCACCTTGTCGCCCAGACTCACCTTCACTGCGCCGTGCCGCTCACCCTTGCTGGCAGGGGCGACGATGCGCATGTCAACCTCCAACGCCGCGGTGAGGTTCTTGTATTGGCCGCGCGGTACCGCGACATACAAATCCTCACTCAGACCCAGAGGCAGATCCCGGCTGACGCCCTTCCAGACGCGCGCCGTGCCGAGAGGTTTGCCGGCCGCATACAGGGCATGGGTTTCATAAAAGCGGAAGCCGTAATTGAGCAGTTGCTCGCTCTCCCTGGCACGGCTATTCTCGCTCTTGGCGCCGAGCACGACTGAGATCAGCCGCATGTCGTCATGTTTCGCGGAGGCGATGAGACAATAGCCCGCGCTATCGGTATGACCGGTCTTGACGCCATCCACGCCGATGTCGCGCCACAGGAGTTTGTTGCGGTTATACTGGGTGATGCCGTTGTAGGTGAACTCCTTGACCGAATCCCACTTGTAATACTCCGGGAAATCATGGATTACCGCACGCGCCAGTTTGGCCATGTCGGCGGCCGTGACATACAGCTCCGGGTCGGGCAGACCGGTGCTATTAGTAAAGTGACTGTGCTCCATGCCGATCTCTTTGGCATGTTGATTCATCAGCGCGACGAAACTCTCCTCGCTGCCCGCCGCGTGCTCGGCTAGGGCCACGGTGGCGTCATTGCCGGACTGAACGATCATGCCCTTCAGCAGATCTTCGAGCCCCACCTTGGTATTCACCTTCACAAAGGTGCGTGACCCCTCCGTGCGCCACGCCTTCTCGCTGATGGACGCCTGGTCCGTAAGCTTGATCTTGCCCGTCGCCAGCTCCTTGAACACGGTATAGGCCGTCATCAGCTTGGTGAGACTGGCGGGTTCCATGCGCTGGTCGGCATTGTTCTGCGCCAGGATGTCGCCACTGTGAAAATCCATAAGCACATAGGCACGCGCCGCGACAGAGGGCGGCGCGGGTATCGGTTGAGCGGCGGTTTGCGCCTCAGCCTGAGTCGTGGCGGGCGGGGCTTTAGCCGGCGCGTCGGCTGCAAACAGGGGCTGAGAGAGACACAACCACAGCAGTGTAAAAAAAAAGAGTCTTGGCTGAAGTATCATGAATGTTGAGACCAGGGGGATTGGCTGCTTAGGATAGCAGTTTTTACAGCCGCTGAGAAAGGGCACAGCCTGAAAAGCTATCTAACAAATCCCGCTATTGATTTACGCGTTGAGGAGTTCCCAGGCCCAACTTGGAGAGCGTAATTGTCGCCTCGGCGGCCTCTGCGCTGTTCAGCATCGGTCCCAACCGCACGCGATACCATGTGGCAGTATTGATGATCTCCGCCGTCGCACGTACCAGCGTCGCGATCCGATCGCGCAACTGCTCGGCGTTGGCGCGGCTCTTAAATGCGCCGACCTGCAAATAGATCTGGCCGGCGCCCGCCGGTTTCGACACTGAGGAGGCAGGCTGGGCCGGGGCAGGCGATGAGACTTCCTCGCCCCCCCCTCTGACAGGAGGCGATTCCGACTCGATTCCTACCGGCGGCTGGCTGTCGGCGCTTGCGACCAGCGGCACGGGCGCCTGATCGGGCTCGACCGGAATTTCATAAGGGGGCGATTCGCCCACTCTCGCCACCAGGCTGGGCAGCGGCTCACCGGGCTGAATCGCGCGCACCTCGACCAAGGCCGTGCCGGTGGGCAGGACGCCCAGCTTGCCGGCGGCGGCATAAGAAAGATCTATGAGACGCTCCTCGTGAAAGGGTCCGCGGTCATTGACGCGCACGACCAGATTACGGCCGTTACTCAGATTAGTCACCAGGACATAGCTCGGCAGCGGTAAGGTCTTGTGCGCCGCCGTGACACCATAAAGATCGTAGGGCTCGCCGCTCGAGGTGCGCCTGCCGTGGAATTTAGTGCCGTACCAGGAAGCAATCCCACGCCCCACATAACCCGCGCTGCTGCTCAAGGTATGGTAGAGGCGGCCATTAACCTCGTAGTAAGGTGGATTCCCATATTTGCTGTAAAGCTCCATCTGCGGCTCAGGTTCCGGGATGGAATCAAAATCAACCTGTTGCAGCGGCGCCCCATCTGTTTCGCCCCCTGCAGGCGGTGAAGGCAAACGGCCCGTCTGGCGCGGCGCGGTGCCGCAGCCGGACACTACAACAGCAACAAGTAACAAGTAGCAAGCAACACCAAAAAAGTTGCAAGTTGAAAGTTGCAAGTTGAAAGTTGAAAAAATACTAATTATCCTCTTGTCACTTGTCACTTGTCACCTGTAACTGCCTCTTTGCACGAATCTGCTGACTGAGTTGATAAACCGCCATGGCGTACAGCGTGCTGTGATTATAGCGTGTGATCACATAAAAATTTTGCAGGCCGACCCAGTATTCCATGCCGGATTCCGTTTCAAATTGCAGCAGACTACCGAGTACGTCCATAGGCACCGGGTCGGACACGCGCACGCCCTGCTCCCGCAATTGCGCCATATTCAACGCAGGCTTCAGGTCGTTTTCCAGTAAGCTCGGATAGCGTTCGCCGCTGACCTCGGCGCGGCTCGCCACGGCCTTGCCCGCCTGCCAGCCATGCTCGTTGAAGTAATGCGCCACGCTGCCGATGGCGTCGCTGGTGTTACTCCACAGGTCGCGCCTCCCATCACCATCAAAATCCACGGCGTAACTTCTGAAGCTGCTGGGGATGAACTGCGGCAACCCCATGGCGCCCGCATAGGAACCCGTCAGCGACAGGGGGGAAATCTTTTCCTCACGGGTAAGTAATAAGTATTGCTCGAGTTCATTGCGGAAAAAATCACTGCGCGGCGGATAATCGAAGGCAAGTGTTGCGAGCGCGTCCAGAACCCGGTAAGAGCCGGTGTTCTTTCCGTAGCGGGTTTCCACGCCGATAATCGCCACGATGATCTCCGCCGGTACGCCGTACGTTTTCTCGGCACGGGCCAGATCCGCGGCGTGCTCACCCCAAAACTCTACACCGGCCTGGATACGCCCGCTGGTGAGGAAAATGTCGCGGTATTCGTACCAGGGTTTCGCCTCGGCGGGACGCGAGATGGCCTCGATGATGTCGGGCCGCAGCGTGGCCTGACTAAACAGCGCGGCCAACTCGGTGCGCTGAAAGTTGTGGCGGCTGACCATCTCATCCAGAAAGCTGCGCAACTCCGGCTTGCTCATTACGCTGAGCGTCTCCGCGGACACGGCGCCGCAGAGAGCGAACAGCAACATTGCCAATCTAATTTTCAATATAGCCCTCGGGCATGCAGCGATTTACGATGAGTGTGGATAGACATCAGGATACCGAAACCCGCCATCAATGTCACCAGCGAGGTGCCTCCATAGCTGATCAGCGGCAGCGGCACGCCGACGACCGGCATCAACCCAATCACCATGCCGACGTTCACGAACACATACACAAAAAGCGTCAGCGACAGGCTCGCCGCCAACAGCCG
>JAYUCX010000118.1:0-17816 GCA_043740145.1 Gammaproteobacteria bacterium | reverse complement strand
AACCCGTCCAGCGCGGAATAATGTCCCGGCATGTCTGCCAGGCAAAATCGCAACGCGGGGTAAACCGGCAGCCCGCATGGCGCTCGGCAAGCGAGGGCACCGATCCCCTAATGGCTGTGAGGCGTTGCCCGCGTTTGTTGAAACCAGGCAGCGAATCAAACAATTTCTTCGTGTAAGGATGTTGCGGCTCGGCAAAGAATTGCGCGCGGGAGGCCAGCTCCACAACCTGACCCGCATACATGACCGCCACGCGATCGGCCATCGCTGACACCACGCCGAGATCATGGGTGATGAGCAGGACAGTCATGCCGATGTCTTTTTGCAGCTTGCGCAACAACTCCAGAATCTGCGCCTGGATGGTGACATCGAGCGCCGTTGTCGGTTCGTCGGCAATCAGTAATTCAGGCTCGCCTGCCAAAGCGATGGCAATCATCACGCGTTGTTTCATGCCGCCGGAGAGTTGATGGGGATAATCGTGGATGCGCCGCTGGGGCTCGGCGATGCCGACGGCGTCCAGCAATTCGATGGTGCGCCGTTCAGCGGGCCTTTCCTTAAGTCCCCGGTGCACCTTGAGTGCTTCGCCGATCTGCGTACCCACGGTGAGCACCGGATTGAGACTGGTCATCGGTTCCTGAAAAATCATGGCGATGCGTCCGCCACGAACCTCGCGCATCTTGACCTCCGGGAGTCGCAAGAGGTCCTGTGACGTACAGGGACGTACTAATGTCGCGGGAGGCAGGATGCCGGGAGCGACATCGTGTAACAAGATCTGGCCACTGCTGCGCGCGGTGGAGGGCAACAGGCGCATGATGGAGAGCGCGGTAAGCGACTTGCCGCTGCCGGATTCGCCGAGCAGAGCGAACACCTCGCCGGCGACGATGTCGAAACTGATGCCGTCCACGGCACGCAGTTGCCCCTGGCCGGTTTCAAACCAGGTGGTGAGGTTGTTTATGCTGAGTAACGCAGTCATAGCTTTCTCAAGCGCGGATCAAAGGCGTCGCGCACCTTGTCGGAAAACAGATTGGCGGCAAGCACCAGGATAAACATAAACACAAAGGCGGCCAGCAATGACCACCACACCATGGGTTCACGCGCCATCTCCATGCGCGCGCTGTTGATCATATTGCCCCAACTTATCATGGAGGGATCTACGCCTACGCCTACGTAAGACAGCACCGCCTCGGCCAACACCAAACCGCTGAAACTCAACACCATGGTAATCAAAACGATGTGCATGATATTAGGGATGAGATGACGCCAGATGACGGTGCTGTGGCTGACACCCAGGGCGATTGCAGCCTGGACATAATCCATCTCGCGCAGTTTCAGCGTCTCGCCGCGCAGCAGACGCGCCAGCCCCGTCCAATTGGTGATGCCCAGGATAATGCACAGAAATAACAGCCGCACGTCGGCGCGTAGGGCCACGGTCTCGAATTGATCGGGATGATTGGCCATATACACCTGCAACATGAGTATCGCCGCGGCGATCAGCAGCACGTCGGGGATGGAGTTGAGGGTGGTGTATATATATTGCACCACGTCATCCACCCAGCCGCGGAAGTAACCCGCCAATACGCCCAGCATGGCAAACGGAAGCGTGACCAGAGTAGTAAGCGTACCTATCACAAGTCCGGTGCGCATGCTCTTCAGGGTCGCATAGAACACGTCCTGCCCGACCTTGTCGGTGCCGAAGATGTGGTAATGGATGCTCAACGCGGCTGACCAAATGGCAAATAAAATAATCGTGCCGAGTGTGAGTAGAATCACGCGCCAGGGGACGTGGGTTTGACCGCGTGTCACGTTGTTGAGCATGAGACTGAAAGAAGCTTTAGCACGCCACGCTAGCACCGTAATCCATAGCAGGCTAACCAACAACCAACCTATCCCTCCCCATATAGCTACCTTCAGGGAGCGGCTAAAGATGTCCATGCCTCGCTCCGCGGCGGGATCTTTCAAGTGAGCGCCGCCGAATTGCAGACGTGGAAACTCTCGCACTTGCGTGCCGTCCGGGTGCGTGATCGTTTCCTTGGCATATAAATGTGCGGCGAACGGAGCGGAGTAGGTTTTTTCGGTGCGAGTACGAAGCGGCGTAGCGAGCACGTCAAACACGCTCAATACCTCGGCGGAATAGTCCACACGCCCATTGCTTCCCCCGGCCGTGGAAAGGGCAAGACGAAAATGGAACGAATCGAGCAGGCCCACCGCGAGATAGGCCAGCAAGACCACCAAACAGGCCATCGCCATTTTACTGCGCGCGACCTCACGCCAGGGCGCGCGCAGATGCTCCTTGCGCCGCGCAATGATGATGAAAGTGATTGCCACACCGAGCAATAGATAGATCAGAGCGTCGGTCCAGAGGATGACAGGCTGAAAAGGCATCAGGTCAATCTCACGCGCGGGTCTACCAAGGTATAAGAGATATCGGTGAGCAACAGACCGATAATGTAGAGCACCGAACCCAGAAACACCATGGCGCGCACGATGGCGAAATCCTGCGCCTGAATCGCATCTATGGTGTAACTGCCGAGGCCGGGGATGCCGAAAAAGGATTCCAGTATCAGACTGCCCAGAAACAGCGTGGGCAGAATCACCACCACGCCGGTGAGAATGGGGATCATGGCGTTTTTCAGAACATGGGTGAACAGCACGCGCAGCTCGGACAGCCCCTTGGCGCGCGCGGTGCGCACGTAATCCTTGCCCAGCTCCTCCAGAAACAGGGTGCGATAGAGGCGTATCCCCGCGCCCATCCCGCCGATCACACCAATGATCACGGGCAACACGATAAACTTGAAGCTGTTCACGCCCATGTCGTAACCGGAGATCGGCACCAGGTGCCAAAGCTTGCTGATGAGGTATTGTCCGCCGATGATGTAAAACAATCCCGATACGGACATCATAATGATGCAAATCACCATGCCCCAGAGGTCAATATAGGAACCGCGAAAAAAGGCCAGCAGCAGGGCAAAGCTGATCGCCACCCCGATGCCTATAATCAACGTGGGCACGGCGATGGCGAGGCTGGGCCACATGCGGGTACTGATCTCGTGGCCGATGCTGCGCCCATCGTCGGCGCGCCCGAATTCAAAGGCGAACAGGGCCAGCGACTTTTCAAAAAAGATGGTGTCGGTGACTTTTTCCATACCGGCCGCCTGTTCGTTAACCATGAGCGGCTTGTCGTAACCACGCTCGGCCTTCCACTTTTCTATCGCCTCCTGTGTGACGCGCTTTACGCCAAGGTGCATACGGGCCATGTCATCCGGACTATTGACGACGAAGAATAAAACAAAGGTGATGAGATTGACGCCGATCAGTATCGGGATGGCGTACAGCATGCGGCGAATGATATAGGCGATCATAGCGCGGGGCTGCGCTCCTTGCGCAGATAACTCAGCATGGCGGGCAGCAGGCTGATAAACAACACTATCACGATGACAAATAACGGTGTCAGGATGGCCTTGTTCCACTCTGCGCGCTGCTTGCTGCGCAGTCCGGCGTCAATGCGTATATATTTCAACTCGTTGTTCGCCATCTCGTTGGGCTTGGCGTTTTCATACCATGTGTGGTACAGACCAAATTTCTTGCGGTGCAATCCCCACAACAGCGGTGCATCGTTGTGCGCGATATCCATCATCTTGACGATGATCACCTGACGCTGCGGGCCGTTGTCCATGTTTTTCATTTGTTCAAATAATTTGTTGAACTCCGGGTTGTCGTAGTTCGCCGCGTTTTCACCATTCTTGCCCACTTTGGCATTGGGGCCATAGAGCAGAAACATAAAGTTTTCCGGATCGGGATAATCCGCATTCCATCCCCACTGCCAGAGCTGAGCGTTGCCCTTCAGCATCTTTTCCTGAAAGCGGTTGAAATCGGTATTGCGGATATCCAACTGCAAATCCAATTTCTGAAACTGCTTGCGCAACCAGTCGAGATAGGCCTTGTCATCGGGACCTCTCAGTGCGGTGTCGAAATGCAGCAACAGCGGCTTGCCCGTCTGCGCATCTCGCCCGTTCGGATACCCCGCCTCGGCCAGCAAACGGCGCGCCTCTTCGAGCGATTTGCGCTGCGGCCGGCCGTTCACCCAATCATAGACATAGGAATTAACACCCGTCTCGCCTTCTACATAGCCGAAGATGCCGGGCGGTATGGGTCCTTGCGCCGGAATGCCGCGCCCGTTGAGAAAGATGGAGATGAATTCTTCATAATCCACCGCGATAGAGATCGCCTGGCGTAGTTTGCGCGCGCGTTCGCTTAAACCGCCTACTACTGGATCGAGCATGTTGAAACCCATGTAAGAGAGATCCGTGCCGACACTGGTAAGCAAGCGGATACCCTTTTCCTGCATCCCCTCCGTCACCCCCACATCACCGCCCGTCGTGATGCGCACCGCCTGATCGAAGCTGTCGGAGCTGATGCCTGAGGCGTCGTAATAGCCTTGCAGAAATTTGTTCCAATACGGAATGCTCTCCTTTTCCAGACTGTATACCGCCTTGTCAATAAACGGCAGCGGCTTGCCGGCGTCAGTGAGCAAGCCACGCTCTCTGTCTTCGGGCTCGCCTTCGCCGGGATACGTCTCACCGTGAAAATTCGGATTGCTCTCCAACACCATCTGGCGGCTGGGGTCATTCACCGTGAGGCGATAAGGCCCGGTGCCGACGGGATACCAGTCCAGCGTGATGTTTTTCTCAACGAGTCCGGGTTGTGAATAAAAACGATCCGCCTCCGGCGGGACAGGCGCAAAAAAAGGCATCGCCAGCCAATACAAAAGTTGCGGATATTTGCCGCGCACCTTGATGCGATAGGTGTAGCGGTCGAGCGCCGTAGCGCCTTCCAAGGGATATCGGGTGAGATCGAGATAGCTCTCGTCCTGTTGCTTCGCTGTATTGTTTAACATCTCGCCATATTCTTTAAGCCCCACGATATATTCGCTCATCAAACCAAAAATAGGCGAGTGTATGCCGGGGTGTGCGAGGCGCTTGATCTGATACACATAGTCATCGGCGACCAGCTCACGGCTGTCGCGGTATTTAAAGTCCTGGAGCGTATCAATCCTGGCAAGCTCGGAGCGAATCAATCGGTGATAGCGATAATTCCCGGCCACGTCACGGGCGAAGGCCGGGTGGGGTTCGTAGTAGATGCCGGGCTTGATGTGAATGTCGTAAATACTGAAGGCGATATCCTTGGTCTCAGCGGTTTCCGGCAAAACCTTGCCCTCCGCGTCGAGATACACTGCATGCGGCATCTCTTGGGCGGCGAGCGGGATGAGTGTGTAGGGGCGTTTTAGATAATGATATTGCAACGGCGGTTCATAGATCTGCGCGATCAAGGCAAATTCGTTTTCGACATAGGATTGCGCGGGATCGAGATGCTTGGGGCGCTCGGAGAACGATGAATACAGAATATTCCGGCCTTCTTCATGGGCCGGATAAGGGTTATTCCAGGCCTGCCCGCTGCAAGCGGCGAGTGACGCCCAGATCACGGCGAAAAGCAGGCTTAGCAGCAGGCGGGGGCTGAGATTCATCCCTATCATCTTGTCGGAAGCGTGAGCGAAGCGCAATCCTTTGGCAAGCGGTTGCGGGTGGCAAGTCACCCTGGAACACCCTACACTATATGCTAGTCTGGATATAGAAAAGGATAAATCCATGGGATTTCTCAACGGTAAACGCGCCCTTATCGTGGGGCTCGCCAGCACCCGCTCCATTGCCTGGGGCATCGCCCAGGCCATGCGCCGGGAAGGGGCCGAACTGGCCCTTACCTATCAAAATGAAAAATTGCAGGAGCGGGTCGAGAAGATGGCGGCCGAGTTAGGCTCCACCATCACCCTGCCCTGCGAGTTGAGCGACGATGCCGAAATCGCCCGGACATTCGAGCGGCTAAGCGAGCGATGGTCACATCTCGACATCATCGTTCATTCAGCGGCCTACACCTTCCGCAGCGAGCTGGAAGGCCCCTATATAGACGCCGTCACCCGCGAGGGATTCCGTGTCGCGCACGATATCAGCTCGTACAGCTTTACGGCGCTCGCCAAGGCCGGGCGTAAGATGATGCAGGGCCGCAACGGCGCCCTGCTCACCTTAAGTTATCTGGGCGCCGAGCGCGTCGTCCCAAATTACAACGTGATGGGCCTGGCCAAGGCGAGCCTCGAGGCCAATGTATGCTATATGGCTGACAGCCTGGGCCCGGAAGGTACGCGCGTCAATGCCGTCTCGGCAGGGCCGATCAAAACCCTGGCCGCAAGCGGCATCAGAGGCTTTAACAGAATACTCGAACACATGGAGAAAAACGCGCCGCTCCGGCGCAACGTGACCATCGAAGAAGTCGGTAATGCCGCCGCATTTTTATGCTCCGATCTCGCCTCCGGCATCACCGGCGAGGTGGTCTATGTAGACAGCGGTTATCACATTGTGGGTATGGGACCGTTGTAACATTAAGGAATAGACTTGGCATGACCACTCAAAACATCGAATCTACCTTACACGAAAAACGCCTTTTTGAACCTGCTGCGGAGTTTGCCGCCAAGGCGCACATCAAAAACCGGCAAGAATTGGAGGCCTTGCGCCGTGAGGCCGAAGGGGATCATGAGAAATTCTGGGCGCGTCTTGCGCGCCGGGAAATCAACTGGCACAAACCCTTTACGCACGTTCTGGATAATAGTAAGGCGCCTCACTTTCGCTGGTTTGACGACGGATTGTTAAACGTCTCCTACAACTGCCTCGATAGAAACCTCAAAGACAAAGCCCAAAAAACCGCCATTATTTTCGAAGGCGAACAGGGCGACATACGCCGCATCAGCTATGCCAAACTACACCGTGAGGTGTGTCATTTTGCCAATGCGCTCAAGGCCAAGAGTATTAAAAAGGGCGACCGGGTGGTGATCTACATGCCGATGGTCCCGGAGGTCGTCGTGGCCATGCAGGCATGCGCACGTATCGGCGCGATTCACTCCGTGGTATTCGGCGGATTTTCGGCGCAATCCTTGAAAGACCGCATCGAAGACGCCGGTGCCAAAATGCTCATCACCGCCGACGGTGGCACGCGCGGCGGCAAGATCATCGAGTTAAAACTCGCCGCCGATCAGGCGCTCGGCAAAGGCTGCCCGACTATTGAGTCCGTCATTGTATTAAAGCGCAGCGGTCAAACCATTCCCATGCAAAGCGGGCGCGATGTGTGGTGGCACGATGCAGTAAAAAATGTTCCCGATGAGTGTGATCCGGTGTGGGTGGAGAGCGAGCACCCGTTATTTTTACTTTACACCTCCGGCTCTACAGGAAAACCAAAAGGCATCCAACATTCCAGTGCCGGTTATTTGCTCGGCACCATCGTCACCATGCAGTGGGTGTTTGACATCCGCGACGATGACATCTTCTGGTGCACCGCGGATGTCGGTTGGGTGACAGGCCACAGTTATGTCACTTACGGCCCGCTTGCGACCGGCGCGACAATGGTGATGTACGAAGGCGCGCCCACCAGCCCCGACGGCGGACGTTTCTGGGACATCTGCCAGCGCCATAAAGTTACAATTTTTTACACCGCGCCCACGGCGATACGTGGCCTGATGAAATTGGGCGATGAGATTCCCGCCAAATACGATTTATCGAAGTTACGTTTGCTCGGCACGGTGGGCGAACCGATCAACCCCAAGGCGTGGATGTGGTACTACAAACACATCGGCCATGAGCGCTGCCCGATCGTGGACACCTGGTGGCAAACCGAAACCGGCGCGATCCTCATTTCGCCCGTTCCCGGCGCGGTCTCCACCAAGCCCGGCTCCTGCACCCTGCCCCTGCCCGGCATCGCGGCGGACATCGTGGACGAAGCAGGCAACAGCATCATCAAGCCCGACCAGGGCGGTTATCTCGTCATCAAAAAACCCTGGCCGTTCATGCTGCGTACCATCTGGGGCGATGAGCAGCGTTACCTGGACACCTATTGGAAAAAATTCAACAACACATATTACCTCGCGGGCGACACCGCGCACCGCGACGAAGACGGCTATTTCTGGATCATGGGCCGCGCCGACGACGTGCTGAAAGTCTCCGGCCATCGTCTCGGCACCATGGAAATCGAATCCGCCCTCGTCGCACACAAGCGCGTCGCCGAAGCCGCCGTCGTAGGCAAACCTGACGAGATTAAAGGTGAGGCGGTATTTGCCTACGTAGTATTGCGCGGCGCACGCCCCGCAGGCGGCGTGGACGAAGCTCTCACCAAGGAATTGCGCGCCTGGGTCACCGAACAAATCGGCCCCATCGCCCGCCCCGACGACATCCGCTACGCCGACAACCTCCCCAAGACCCGCTCCGGCAAGATCATGCGGCGTCTGCTCCGCTCTATCGCCGCCGGCGAAGCGATCACGCAAGACACTTCAACGCTCGAGAACGAAGCGATACTGTTGCAGTTGCAGGGGAAGGCGTAGTGATTGACGCAATCAATCATGCCATTTATGGTGTCTATTTCTAGTTACGAAAAGTGAACCATAGACATGCCAATAGCTCCACCCGAAGAAGTGTTGAACTTTCTCAAAAAGGCGCATGACGACTTTCAACCTCTGTCTAAGCAGATCGCTTTTGACAAAACGCGCCCCCTCCACAGAAATGTTATTGCGCTTTATGGTTCGATTCTTGAGCTTACGGGTAGCTGCATTCTACTCATAGACAAAAGGCTTATAACAGGCGTCCCAGTTCTATTGCGATCTGTGCTGGAAGCCTACGTAGACTTGGTAAATCTGATAGAAAACCCAGAGTACGGCCATTTATTGGCGGTGAGTTACCTCAAGGAATGGCTCAAAATTCTAGAAGAAGCAAAAAACGGAAAGAACGAATATCTGCAAGCCATAAGCGAAGCCTCATCTCTTGATAAATCTATTACTGAATTCCGAAGTGAACTGAATAAGCTCAAAGCCAATGGCTACAAGGCTCTAGAAATCAAAGAGAAATTCAAGAAGGCGGGGATGGAGAAGGAATTCAAGTCTATTTATAACTCTCTTTGCTGCGATTCTCACAACAATTTGAGAGCGCTAATAAATCGACATATTGAGCGTGAGCAGACGGATTTTTCAATCGTTTTCTACAAAGCATATACGCCAGAGGACAGTGCTGTGCACGTTGGAACAAACGCTGAAGTGTTGGTTCGGACTACTCAACTGATGCATAAGTTCTTTGATAGCCCTGTGCAGGAAACCATCCAAGAATATCGCGTCGAATTGGACAGGCTCCGTGGTGAAGTTACTGATTAGCTCGGTAGGGCACAATAGCATAGCGCATTGCGCCGCATGCGATAATGGATATACATTCGGCGGGTTACGCTTCGCTAACCCGCCCTACTGAACTAATTATTTTTAGAAACTTATCTCACCTATCTTGAGATGGGGGTAGTTTTTTCCGAAATAAGCTCTGTTCGTGCTACTCTGTAACAAGATGCCTAAGCAGAGTATCGAACGTGTCCGCTGCCCCTAATATTCCCTTTGACGGTCTCGGTTTTGCCGATCTGTTCCAGATCCATGGCCTGCGCCGCCTTGATGAGCTGTTTCTAAGCCGGGTTGCTGCGGATGACACGGCTTTGCACGCTGGGCTGTTGAGTTATCGCGCCCCCTCTACGTCATTGACTCCCTTAGAGCAGAGTGAACTGCTGCTCGCCTGTGCGCCCTATCTGGAAGATTTCATCGCCGAACTGTTCGATATCGAACAGGAACTCGAGACCTCCCAAGCACGCACGCTCTCGCACAATGTCGTATCTGCTTTCAAGAAATTATTTGTACAGCGTCGCGCGCGGCGGCGCTTGAAGGAAGATCCGCCGGAGACTTTTACCGAGCTGGATAGCTGGCTTAGCTCGGCGCTGGCAAGCTCTCAGTTTAATGGGATGGATCGGGAGCGCGCCGTGGCAAGTCTCGCTGAGCAGTGGCTCAAAGACCCTGAAGTCAATGCGGAGGCCATTGAAAAACTAACCCGCTGGTGCATCCGCGCCATCAATGATAAAGACGGCCGTGCAACGGTAAGCGGCTGGATGAGTTTCAAATTTCCGCAGCCGCTTGATTACCCCCATCTGGTGCGCACTCAAAGAACTCTAAACGATCCCTTGCAACGACTGGAAGGTCCACCCGATCAGCGGCATAAGCGTGATGGCTTCAAGCTCACCGATTCGCGCATGTCCGCGCGCGCGGTGCAGGATCAAGTCAATTACTGCATTTACTGCCACGATCATGACGGCGATTTTTGTTCCAAGGGTTTCCCGGAGAAGAAAGCTGAACCGGAGCGCGGCTTAAAGATCAATCCGCTCGGCGTGGCGCTCACCGGCTGTCCGCTGGAAGAAAAGATCTCCGAGATGCACACCTTGAAACGTGATGGCCACACCATCGCAGCGCTCGCTATGGCGATGGTGGACAACCCCATGGTGCCCGCCACCGGCCATCGCATCTGCAACGACTGCATGAAGGGCTGCATCTATCAAAAGCAGGACCCGGTGGACATCCCGCAGATCGAGACGCGCTGCCTCACCGACGTCCTGGAACTTCCCTGGGGCGTGGAGATTTATGATTTGCTGACGCGCTGGAACCCGTTGCGCCGGCAACAGTATCTGGCCAAACCTTACAATGGCCGCAAGGTGCTGATTGCGGGGATGGGGCCGGCTGGCTTTACCCTCGCTCACCATCTCACTATGGAAGGCTGCGCGGTAGTCGGCATTGACGGCCTCAAGATCGAGCCGCTGCCGCAGGGGCTGGTGCAAAAACCGGTGCGCGATTATTCGACCCTGGAAGAATCGCTCGACACGCGCATCATGACCGGTTTCGGTGGGGTAGCGGAATACGGCATCACCGTGCGCTGGGACAAAAACTTTCTGAAGTTGATTTATTTAAGCCTGCTACGCCGCCCGCTGTTTCAGGTGTTCGGCGGCGTGCGGCTGGGCGGCACCCTCACCCTCGACGACGCCTGGCGGCTTGGTTTTGACCACGTCAGCATCGCCACGGGGGCGGGACTCCCCAAGGTAGTGCCGATGGAAAATTCTCTGGCGCGCGGCATGCGCCAAGCCAACGATTTTCTCATGGCCCTGCAACTCACCGGCGCAGCCAAGAGTACCAGCCTCACCAATCTGCAGGTGCGTATGCCCGCAGTGGTCATCGGCGGCGGGCTCACCGGCATTGATACGGCGACCGAAGTGCAGGTCTATTACATCGCCCAGATCGAAAAGACCCTGGCGCGTTATGAAATCCTGGCACGGGCCTTTGGCGAGGCGCGCATTCGCAGCCAATTGGACGAAGAGTCGCTGGGGATACTTGAAGAATTTCTCGAACATGGACGTGCCGTACGCACGGAACGCACTCGCGCCTCGGCGGCTTCCGAAGCACCTAATTTTTTACCGCTGTTGCGCACCTGGGGCGGTGTGACGGTAGTCTATCGCCAAACAATGCATCAATCGCCCGCCTATATCCGCAATCATGAAGAAATCAGCAAAGCGCTGGAAGAAGGCATCTTCTATGCCGAGGGCCTGGAGCCGGTGCGCGCCGTGCTGGATCGCTTCAAACACGTCGAAGCACTGGTGTGCCGCCGCCGTGTTCGTGATGAGCAAGGTAAATGGACAGCGACGAATGAGGAAGTGACATTGCCTGCGTGCGCGATTTTTGTCGCAGCCGGCGCCACACCCAACACCATTTACGAACGTGAGCACCCTGAAACCTTCGCCATGCAGGGTGATCACTTTCAGCCTTACCAGGAACAAGACCACAGCCTACATCAGGTGGAACACACGGCGCATTGCAAGGAGGCTGTGTTCGGGCCGTTCACCTCATATGCCAAGAATGACCACCGCGTCAGCTTCATCGGCGACACGCATCCGGTATTCCACGGCAGCGTGGTCAAGGCCATCGCCTCGGCCCTGCGCAGCTATCCGCACATCATGGCCAAACTGCCGCCCGACTCTGCACGCCTTGACGATCATCCTGCGTTCCATTCCCAGATGCGGGATCTGTTGCAGCCGCGCGTCATGCGTGTGCACCGGCACAGCCCTAGCGTGGTTGAACTTCAAGTGCGCGCCCCGCTCGCCGCACGCAACCTGCGTCCTGGTCAATTCTTCCGCCTGCAAAACTTTGAAAGCCTGAGCCCCGTCATTGAAGGCAGCCGGCTGCAAACCGAGACGATGGCGCTTACCGGCGTCACTCACGAAACCGATCCCGATTGCGTCTCGCTTATGGTGCTCGAAGTCGGCGCCAGCTCCCGGCTGTGCGCGACGCTGCGGATCGGTCAACCCATCGTACTGATGGGGCCGACCGGCAAACCGACTGAAATCCCTCAAGGCGAAACTATCCTCGTAGCAGGCGGACGCCGCGGCGCAGCAGTGATGCTTACCTTAGGCCCCGCCCTGCGGCGCGCCGGCAATCGGGTGATCTATTTCGCCGGTTTTCGTACCGCCGACGAACTGTACCTACAGGAACGGTTACAAGAGGCCGCCGATGTGGTGGTATGGTGCACCGCGGGCGGCCCGCCCATCACGCCGCGCAGACCGCAAGATCGTACTATGACGGGAGATTTCATTGACATCGTCAAGCGTTATGCGGACGGCGAATTGGAACCAACCGGACAGGCGCCCGCTTTCTCCCTCAATAAAATAGACCGTCTCCTCGCCATCGGCAGCGAGCGTTTGTTGCGCATGGTGCAAGAAGCCCGCACCGGACGGTTGAGCAGCTATTTTTGCAACAATGTACGGACGATAGGCTCAGTCGGCAGTCCCATGCAATGCATGCTGCAGGGCGTTTGCGCACAGTGTCTGCAATGGCAGCTTGATCCCGCTACCGGCAAACGCACGCGCGCGGTCTTTTCCTGCGCGGGACAAGACCAGCCGCTCGACTGGGTAGACCTCGACAACCTCGATGCACGCCTCGCGCAAAATCGCCTACCTGAACATCTGACCAATCTCTGGCTGGACTATCTGTTCGCCCGCAGCGCCGTGGAGCATGTATAGGCACGTAGGGCCGAATTTATTCGGCCAGCCCTGCGAATTTGTCGCACCTACAATCCGAATAAGGAAAATATAAATGGATGTAATCCTTTATGTAAAAGCGCTGCTGCTCGGTCTCGTAGAAGGCATCACGGAGTTTCTGCCGATCTCCAGCACCGGGCATTTAATTATTGCCGGCGATCTGCTCAACTTCACCGGTGAAAAAGCCAAGACCTTTGAGATTGCGATACAGCTCGGCGCGATACTTGCGGTGTGCTGGAATTATCGCGTCAAGATCACCGAGATCGCGCGCGGGCTCACACATGACCAGAGTGCGAGGCGATTTGTGACTCACTTGATTATCGCCTTCCTGCCGGCCGCCTTCTTGGGGCTGGCGTTTCACAAGACGATTAAAGAGTATTTATTTCATCCCTTCAACGTCGCCATTGCGCTGATTGTGGGCGGCATTATTATTATCTTAATCGAGCGAAGGGCTTATCGGCCGCGCGTTCAGACTATGGAGGAGATGCGCTGGCACCATGCCCTGAAGATCGGCCTATGTCAGGCGCTATCGCTCTTCCCAGGCACCTCACGCTCCGGCGCGACGATCATGGGCGGTTTGCTGTTCGGCCTGTCGCGTCAGGCGGCGGCGGAGTTTTCATTTTTTCTCGCCATCCCGACCATGTTCAGCGCGACGCTGTATGACCTCTACAAAAATTGGAGTTTACTCGACAGCCATGATCTCGGGATGTTTGCGGTAGGATTTTTCGCTGCGTTTCTCAGCGCCCTGCTTACCGTAAAAGCGCTGCTACGATTTATTGCGCACCACAGCTTTGAGGCGTTTGCTTATTACCGGATTGTGTTCGGCCTGATAGTGCTGGCCTACTTCTGGTAAGGTTTGACGGTAGCGGCGTCTTCACCGATAATATCTACGCCTTTCGGAGGTGTGAATACGAACACGGAAGAATCGAGGACAGGATTGCGTTGCAGTTGAGCAAAGCGTAATTGAGTGGTCGCGCCAAAGCTGTCCAGCAGCTCCATCATTTCCAAATCATGCGCGCCAAAGCCCAAGCGCACGCTCTCGAAATTGTTGTCAGGTGTTTTGGAAGTCAATTCGACCCACTCCAATCCGTCTTTTGGACCCAGTTCCTTGATATTGAACTTCTCCCACACTGTTTTCTGACCGCTCAATAATACAGCCGGAGTGCTGCCCAGTGTTGCATCGAGTGGCTTGACGGTCACCTGCTCCAATTCAACATCGTAGATCCAGATCTTCTCACCGTCCGCGACTATGGTCTGCTGATAAGGCCGAGTATATTCCCAGCGGAATTTGCCGGGGCGCTGCATCACCAGCGTACCGCTCGACTCCTTAACCGCCTTCGATTTGTTATCAATCAACAATTGATGAAAATCGGCCTGCATACCCTGCACGTTGCTGATGAAGTCATTGAGCCGCTTGACCGTGAGCGGCGCTGCGGGCGCGGCGATCGGGACACATAGCAGCAGGCACAATAACACACTGGATAAATATCTCATGCTGACTCTCTTATTCCAATTTGCGTTAAAAACGACAATTACTCTCGCGGCGGTGGCGCCAGCACCTCGCGCGAGCCGTTGGATTGAAGGGGACCGACCACGCCCGCCTGTTCCATCTCCTCGATCAGCCGTGCGGCACGGTTATAGCCGATCTTGAGCCGGCGCTGTATTCCCGATATCGAGGCGCGCCGGGTCTCGGTCACGATGTTGAGCGCCTGGTCATAAAGCGGATCGCTCTCAGGGTTGGACAGCTCTTCGCCGAAAGAGTTGCCTCGTTCTTCCACATCGCCGCCGCACAGCACTTCTTCAAGATATGCCGGTGCGCCCTGTCGCTTGAGATAGGCGGCGACCTTGTGCACTTCGTGGTCGGCCACAAAGGCGCCGTGGATGCGGGTAGGGATCCCGGTCCCAGGCGGCATATAAAGCATGTCGCCGTGACCCAACAACTGTTCGGCCCCCATCTGGTCGAGGATGGTGCGCGAATCTATCTTGGAGGAAACCTGAAAGGCGATGCGCGAAGGAATATTGGCCTTAATGAGGCCGGTAATCACATCCACCGATGGCCGCTGCGTGGCGAGAATGAGATGGATGCCCGAGGCGCGTGCCTTTTGCGCGAGGCGTGCGATGAGATCTTCCACTTTTTTGCCGACCACCATCATCATGTCGGCCAACTCATCAATGACAACGACGATATACGGGACCGGCTCGAGCAACGGCGTAGCTAGCCCGTCTACGGGAGTATGAAACGGATGCGCAATAGGCTGACCGTTCGCCTTGGCCTCCTGGATGCGCCGGTTGTAGCCGCTGATGTTGCGTACCCCCAGGGCCGACATTAAACGATACCGCTTGTCCATCTCCGCGACACACCAGCGCAGCGCATGCGCCGCTTCCTTCATGTCGGTGACTACCGGCGTCAACAGGTGCGGGATGCCTTCATAAATGGAAAGCTCGAGCACCTTCGGGTCTATCAGAATCAGGCGCACCTCGTCGGGCTTGGCGTTGAAGAGGATGCTCAAGATCATGGCGTTGATCGCCACCGATTTACCGGAGCCGGTGGTACCGGCCACCAGCAGGTGCGGCATCTTGGCGAGATCCACCACCACCGGATGACCGCTGATGTCCATGCCCAGGGCGAGCGTGAGCTTTGATGCCGCATCGTCGAATTCTTTGGATTGCAGTGTCTCGGAGAGCCGTACCAGGCTGCGCCGCTCATTGGGTATTTCCAGCCCGATCACCGGCTTGCCGGGAATGACTTCAACGATACGCACACTGGGCACGGACAAACTGCGCGCGAGGTCTTTCACCAGATTGGTGATCTGGTTCACCTTCAAACCCGGCGTAGGCTGCAACTCAAAGCGCGTGATCACCGGACCGGGATGCACGGCGACCACTTGCACCTCAATGCCGAAGTCGAGTAGTTTCAACTCAACCTGGCGCGACATGGCCTGCAGCGCATCGTCAGAGAGACCTTGCTGCGCGGGTTCGGGAGGATCGAGCAACGACAACGGCGGCAAGGAACCGGCGAGCGGGTCGAACAAAGGCACCTGACGTTCCTTCTCCACCCGTTCGCTCACCTCGAGATTCTTGATGACCGGCTCGATGCGCGGCGGCGTCCGCTTGCCTGTCTTGATGCGCTGCGCCGTCACCGTCTCTTCGCGCAGGATGCGCGCGCGGCGTCCGGCCCAGCGCTCCTGCAGGTCGAGCCACAGCGGTCTGAGTCTTGCCATGAGGGTGAGAGTGAGGCGGCCCAGGGTATCGGTCAGCCACAACCAGGAAAGGCCCGTCGCCAAGGTCACACCGGTGAGAAACAAGGCCAGCATCAACAGTGTCGCGCCCAGAGGGTTGAATGCGCCTACCAGACCCTTTGCAACCTCTTCGCCAAGGATGCCGCCGGCGCTCTCCGGCATGGTTGCGGAGAAGATATGCAACGTCGCCAGTCCAGCGCCCGCCGTGAGCGCCAGCACAAAGCCGACGCCGGCCAGTATCAAATGGCGCGGATCGAACCCTTCACCGCTGTAACGCCGTTTGAACACCGCCCAACCGGCGTAGCCGATCATCAGCGGAAACAGATAGGCAAGGTAGCCAAACAGGTGTAAGAAGATATCGGCAAACCACGCCCCCGCAATTCCCCCCCTATTAGCCACCTGGCCTGCGGCGTCACTATGCCACCAGCCCGGGTCCGAGGGCTGGTAAGTAGAGAGCGACGCCCACAGATACACGGCAATCGCAACGCCTAAAAACAACGCGCCCTCGCGCAGGCGCGGGCCCAGGCGGCGCGCCAACGGCGCAAAGGGATTGATGGGATCTTTTTTGCGAGAGGCCTGCGTCAAGCTGTTACCCTTTATCACTAGAAGGACCAGGGGCTGGGAGCTGGGGGCTAGGGAAAAGCGCCCTAGCCCTTGCTTTAGAAGGGGATGTCGTCATCCAGATTGTCGGTCGCAGGCGCAGCCGCCGGTTTGGTCCCTGGGACGGCGGCGCCGCTCGTCTCCGACTGATAGCTCGGGCTGCCCTGACCTGCGCGGCTGCCCAGCATCTGCATCTCGTTAGCGATGATCTCGGTGGTGTAGCGGTCGGTGCCGGTGTTTTTATCCTGCCACTTGCGGGTGCGCAGGCTGCCCTCGACGTAGACCTGTGAACCCTTCTTCAAATATTCACCGACGATCTCGGCGAGCCGATTGTAAAACACTACATTGTGCCATTCGGTGCGCTCCTGCTGCTCGCCGGTGGTCTTGTCCTTCCAGGACTCGCTGGTAGCGAGGGTGACATTGGCCACCGCCCCGCCGCTCGGCATGTAGCGCACCTCCGGGTCTTTGCCCAGATTGCCGATTAGGATGACTTTGTTTACACCTCTTGCCATAGTCTTCTCCTTAGCTTAAAAATGTTGGCCGAATGAATTCGGCCCTACCCTAGGCGAATATTACGCCTTGGCCGCGGAAAATTCACGCAGCGCCGCCTCATTGAGCAACGCGCTGTCCACCTTCAAATAGGCGACGCCCTCTTCCGCGACGACCACCGCCTCGACCACGCCTCGCACCTGTTTGAACCGAGAGGCCAGCTCGTACGCCCGCTCGGCACTGACCGTACCGACATTGACCATCTGGTTTCTGAGATAGCGCGGGCTGGGCATACCCGCCGCCACCAGCACCCATGCGGCCGCCATCAGAGCGCAAAATCCGAATACACCGGCGAGTCCATACGCGCCCAGCAACCACCCCCCCACCCCCCCGCCTATGAAGGCACCGATGAACTGCGAGGTGGAGTAAATCCCCATTGCCGTGCCCTTGCTGTCGGCGGGCGCCACCTTGGAGATGAGCGAGGGCAGCGTCGCCTCCAGGATATTAAAGGCCGTGAAGAACAGC
>JAYUCX010000117.1:0-3404 GCA_043740145.1 Gammaproteobacteria bacterium | reverse complement strand
GAAAACCTCTGCACCATGCCGCAGGCGGCGAGCAGCGCTGCCACTCGGTATTAAACGCCTTGTTGCGGTTGGCTGACATCGCGGCGGGCGACGACTGGGTGCTGGTGCACGACGCGGTACGGCCATGCCTGCGGCACTCGGACATAGATAAACTTATCAACACGCTTGGAGAACATCCCGTGGGAGGACTGCTGGGTGTACCGCTTTCCGATACGATCAAGCGCGTGGCGGCGGATCATCGAGTGATTGAGACGGTCAATCGCGCTGAACTGTGGCGTGCACTCACGCCGCAGATGTTTCGTCTCGCTGCACTCACCCGCGCGTTGACCGAGGCGATTGAGAGAGGCATCGAAGTAACCGATGATGTGGCGGCTGTGAGTCTCATCGGTGCAGTACCGGTCATGATCGAGGGCCACGCTGATAACATCAAGATCACACGTCCTGCAGATCTCGCCCTCGCGGAATTTTATCTCGCCCAACAAGAGCAATCATTATGAGAATCGGCCACGGTTATGATGCACATGTTTTGGTCCCCGGCAGAAGATTAGTGCTGGGTGGAGTGACCATTCCCTACGAGCAGGGACTGGCCGCGCACTCCGATGGCGACGTCCTTCTCCATGCCTTCTGCGATGCGCTGCTCGGCGCGGCGGGGCTCGGCGATATCGGCCGTCATTTCCCCGATAGCAGCGCGCAATACAAGGGCATAGACAGCCGCATCCTGTTGCGTCACGTGCGAGAGTTAGTAAACGAACGGAGATTTGGCGTTGCCAATATTGATGCGACACTCATCGCGCAGGCGCCAAAGTTAGAGCCATATTTTGACGCGATGAAAATGAACCTCGCGAGCGATCTGAATATCCCCCCTGACCGCATCAACATCAAGGCCACCACGACCGAAGGAATGGGATTCACCGGCCGCGGCGAAGGCATCGCCGCGCATGCGGTGGTGTTGCTGGAAGAGTATTACTAAGGAGTTCATTAGTAAGATGACATCTCAGTTTACGTTCCCGCCCCCTGTTTAGGGGGCGGGACGGGTGGGGGTAGAGTAAAACTTGAGACTACTGCGTTCAGAAAGTAGCCCGGATGCAGATCTTCACGGTGCTCAGGCCTGTCCTGAGCTTGCCGAAGGGTCGAACGGCCGGGGGATTTGTCGAGATCAGCTACGCTTCAACAGCACATACACCGCACCGGTGCCGCCGTCCACCTGGCGGGCGGAGCAGAAGGCCAGCACTTCGTCGCGTTGTTGTAGCCAACCGTTCAGCTTGCTCTTCAAAACCGGTTGTTTGTGGCGCGAGCCATAGCCCTTACCGTGGATGATGCGCACGCAGCGCGCGCCTGCCGCCCGGACATCCACCAGAAACTCCGCAAGCGCCTGGCGCGCCTCGTCCACGGTCATGCCATGTAGATCAAGTTCGGCTTGGATCGTGAATTGGCCGCGCCGCAGCTTGCGGATCAGTCCGTGCTGCAGGCCTTTACGGCTGAATAACAGCTCTTCTCCCGTTTCGATCTCGGCGGGGTCGAATGCGTCGGACAGCATGTCGCGCATGATGCGCTGCTGCTCCAAGTGCGTTTGGCGTGGAACCGGTGACGGCCGTTTGTGCGGGTGGACGGTCTTGTCGTGTTTTAACGGCGTCACCCGTTGAGTCGCACGGCGAAACAGTTCGCCTTCCTCGGTGGAGAGCTGAAATTTGCGGGCCATGATGAGTATCCTGCCAGAATCCGGCCACAGGTGACAAGGAAAAAGCCGGGCTCAGTTCTAGGCGAGTAGACTGGATTTGTCTGTAAGGGAAACTCTGAAAAATCCATCCATGGATTTTTCAGAGACGAAAAACAAAAAATGTGATTTTTGTTTTTCTTCATATCTCAAACACTTACGTGCTTGTGATATGGCGGTGCATCCCTGCACCGCACGGAACCTCTGAATTAATCAGAGGTTCCTAAGGTCGCGATAGGGCTGTTGTATCCAGCTGGTGAGTTCGTTCGCTGCAAGCGGTTCGCAGAGATAATTCCCTTGCGCCATGTCGCAGCCCAGTTCCTTTAATTTTTGCAGCGTGTCCGGATGTTCAACGCCCTCCGCGCTTACGGTGCGTTTCATGTTGTGCGCGAGATTGATGGCGGATTGCACAATCACCGCATTGGTCTCATCAGACATCTCTATAACGAATGATCTATCAATCTTGATCTGTTGAATGGGCAGCTTGTTGAAATAGGCCAGCGAGGCGAATGAGGCCGTGCCGTAGTCGTCAATGGAGATCTGTACCCCCAGATCAGACAAGCGCCCCAGCACCGCTTGGGTGAGCTGGGGGTCGGCCAGAATCGCGGCCTCCGTGATCTCCAACTCCAGCCAGGACGGCGGTATGTTTAAACTTTGCAGCGCGCGGCGGACCTGTTTAAAAAGCGGGTCGTGTTGCAGGCTGGCCTGCGAGAGAGGTTGACCGCGACGGGCAGCTTGAAGCCCGCCTGATGCCAGCTCTAACAGCCCCTGAGCGCCTCGTTCAGCACCCAGGAGGTGAGCGGGTGGATCAGCCCCGTGTGTTCCGCAAGACGCAGAAAATACTCCGGCAGGAGTAGACCCCGGTGGGGGTGTTGCCAGCGCACCAAGGCCTCGATGCCCGCCACCCGGCCGGTCTTGAGATCTATCTTGGGCTGGTAGTGGAGGATCAGTTCGCTGTGTTGGATGGCGTGACGCAATCGCCTATCAGTGTGATTTCATTCAGCCCTTGTTGATCCAGGGTGGGGTTGTAAACGGAATAACCGCTTTGGGTGCGTTTGGCGTAATACATGGAGAGATCCGCATGCCGCATCAAGGTGCCGCTGTCCTCGCCGTGATCGGAGAAGAATGCGATACCGATACTGGCGCCGATGGTGAAGCTGTGCCCGTCCAGATTTAAGGGCTGCTCCAGCGTGGTTAAAATTTTCCGGGCCGTGTAGACGGCTTGCTCGGAGTTTTCTACACTCGGCAGCACCACGGCAAATTCGTCTCCACTCAGGCGGGCGATGGTATCCGATTCCCGCAGGGCGCCGCGCAGGCGTAATGCGATCTGCTGTAACAACAAGTCCCCAACGTGATGACCGAACGTGTCATTGACTTCCTTGAAGCGATCCAGATCCATCATGAGCAAGGCGACTGTCTTGCCCAGACGCTGTGCAGTGACAAAGGCATGTTGCATCCGATCGTGCAGCAAGGTGCGGTTGGGCAGCCCCGTTAAACTGTCGTGCAGGGCTTGATGTTTCAACAACTCACCCTGATGCACCAATTTCCAACGCATATGCTCCAGGTCTTGCCCCAGGCTTGTCACTTCACTGATGTTGGTGGGCACATCGAGTTGCTGGGTGATTTCGCCCGCCACCACCTGGTGCGCCGCGTCACGCAGGCGTCGCAAGGATTGCGTGATTTTCCAGCC
>JAYUCX010000116.1:0-8160 GCA_043740145.1 Gammaproteobacteria bacterium | reverse complement strand
CCCTCGCTTGCCGAGCGCCATGCGGGCTGCCGGTTTACCCCGCGTTGCGATTTTGCCTGGCAGACATGCCGGGACATTATTCCGCGCTGGACGGGTTCGGCCGAGCGTGGGGTGCTCTGTCATCTCTACGACCCCGCCTACAGTGCCGCGCGGCCTGCTGATGCGGGAACTCAGACATCAGCAGATTTTGCATTATCATCAGCAGGTTTTGCATTATCACCCCACCCCGAAGTAGTAGTTCCTGCGCCGCAGGAGACCGGCGCGGAACAGGCCTTGCTTGAGATCCGCGATCTCAAGGTCTATTTCCCCATCCGCAAGGGCCTCTTGCAGCGTGTGGCGGGTTATGTGCGCGCCGTGGATGGCGTTTCACTCACGATAAAACCCGCCCAGACCCTCGCCCTGGTGGGCGAATCGGGTTCCGGCAAGACCACCGTGGGCAAGGGGATACTGCAATTGGTGGCCCCGACCGCAGGCAGCGTGCGATTTGCCGGCCTCGATCTGCGCGCCTTGCGTGGAGAGGCTTTGCGCCGGCAACGCGCGAATTTTCAAATCATCTTCCAGGACCCCTATTCCTCGCTTAACCCGCGCATGATGGTGAGCGATATTCTAAAAGAGGGCATGCAGGCGCTCAGGATTGGCACGGTCGAGGAACACGAACGGCGCGTGGATGAACTATTGGAGCAGGTGGGGTTGAAAACCGAACTTAAATACCGCTATCCGCACGAATTCTCGGGCGGGCAGCGCCAGCGCATCTGTATTGCTCGAGCGCTCGCTGTGAATCCCAAACTCATCATCTGCGATGAACCGACCAGCGCGCTGGATGTCTCGGTACAGGCGCAGATCCTGAACCTGCTGAAGACTTTGCAAGAACGGCTCGGCATCGCCTATCTGTTCATCACGCACAATATTGCGGTGGTGGAATACCTCGCCCACGAGGTCGCGGTGATGTATCAAGGCAAGATCGTGGAGCACGGCCCAACCGAGGCCGTGTTGCGCCATTCCAGCCACCCCTACACCAAAACCCTGCTCGACGCAGTGCCCAGGATTGAAGGGGTAAGGTGAGCAAGGAGGTCCTAACTCGGTGCTGCTATTGGCGCAATCCCTCTGTACCCATACTGGCATTCGCCACGCTGCCGTTATTGGGGTAGACGGTAAGGCTATGCCCAGGCATCAGATATTTGAACTCGACCTTATCCGCATTCCAGGTGCGGAGCTGGGCGGTAGTAATCTTGAAGTGCTTGGCAATGCGCTCCCACGAGTCACCCTCACGGACTGTGTATTGGGCGAGGGGCTTGGAAGAGTGAGTGGAGGATGAGGCGGTGATGAGAGGTTTGGAGGGAAGAGATTGCTTGGCGGTTCCCCCGGGATCTTTTCCTTCGGCTTTGCTCAGGACAGACTTTTTGTTCTTGATCTCGGGCCTGCCCGGCTCGGCGAGGCGTTTGTCCACGCTGAGGGCGGCGAGCTTGGCGGTGAAGGCCGCCACCTTGTCTACCGGCAGCAGCAATTGATGGGGGCCGTGAGGAGCAGTGGCCCCGCGCAGGAAACCGGGGTTAAGCTGACGCATTTCCTTTTGAGAGATGTCCGCCATCTTGGCGGCCAAGGTGAGATTGATCGGAGAATCCAGATCTACGCTCGCCACATAGGGGGCGTTGGGGATCGGATTCAAGGCTACGCTAAACTCGTCGGGCGCGGCGGCCAGCGCCGCGATCCCCAGCAGTCTCGGAATATAGGCTCTGGTTTCCCTGGGCAGATCGAGCGACCAAAAGTCGGTGGACTTGCGGGCGCGCTGGTTTTTCTTGACGGCCCGCTGCACCGCGCCCTCGCCCGCGTTGTAGGCCGCCAGGGTGAGCAGCCAGTCGCCCTCAAAGTCGGTGTTGAGCTTTTGCAGATAATCCAGGGCGGCGTTGGTCGAGGCGATCACGTCACGCCGTCCGTCGTACCAGAAAGTTTGTTTGAGACCGAAGTTTCTGCCGGTGGAGGGGATAAACTGCCACATCCCCGCCGCACCCTGGTTGGATTGGGCCAGGGGTTGATAGGCGCTTTCGATCAGGGGCAGGAACGCAATCTCGGTGGGCATCCGGCGCTTCTCGATCTCCTCGAGCACGAAGTAGAGATAAGGCTCCGCTCGCGTCAGGGTCTCGCCAAGACTTTCCTGGTCATCGGCAAAATCCTGGGCCTCGCGCTGCACCCGCTGCTCATGACGCCCCGGGAGTGCAAAGCCGGCCCGCATCCTGTCCCAAATCGTTCCTTCGGCAGGACTCAGGGCAGGCCTGGCAGGCGGCTCAGTCGAGGCCTGTCCTGAGCCTGTCGAAGGGCTCAGCCCAAAGTTCTCGCCCAACTTTTCCCAGAGGTTGGCAGGGGAGATCGTCACCGAATAACGCTCAGCAACCATACCATCCGAAGACTTGGCTGAGGGCGGCGGCGAGGAGGGGGCTTGATCGGCGCGTTGAGGGGTTTGCGCGCAGGCGAGTAGCCCCAGTGCCAGCAGGCTCACTCCCCCAAACTTGCTCAGTTTGTGGGTCAGAGGGGTGTACTCATCCGCCCATGGTAAAAGCTGGGGGCGGCCAGGTCAACCTAGTTTGACCAGAAAAATACTAAATCTATTATATTTCAAACAGTTAAAAATTAAGACTTAATCTAATTCAAGATCTTTTTGTACATTTTTTACACAGTTGGTCCGTTTTAGGACCCGCCCATCCAAGGTCCTCTTCAGCACGTCGAAGGCTACGCTACCACACGTTTCACACGTTTAACTGCCGACCCTCCCTTCATAGGGCCGGGCGCCATCGCGTATAGTATGAGTACATGAAACCGCCAACGCAGTGTGAACCCCATCACTTAGCGCAACGGCAGCATACTTGGTACGGCCTCAATCTGGGGAGGACTCTGCTTGAGACCGAAGTTACACGGCTTAACGGGATACTTTCCAACCTGTTCGGGTACCACCTTTTGCAGGTCGGACAGATCGGCGACGCCGATCTCCTGGCCGGCAGCAGGATTACCCATCGCATGGTGTTGGGGGTGGATGTGGAAACCAGGGATCGGATGTGCCTGTACGCCAGAGCCGACGCCCTGCCGCTGGCCTCCGACAGTATAGATGTCATCGTGCTGCCCCATACCCTGGAATTTGAGGCCGATCCCCACCAGGTGCTACGCGAGGTCGAGCGGGTGCTTATCCCCGAAGGACACGTGGTGATACTGGGCTTTAACCCCTGGAGCCTGTGGGGTCTGTGGCGTTTATTCCTGCGGCGCGGCTCTTATCCTCCCTGGTGCGGAAACTTCCGCGGGCTTACCCGCATCAAAGATTGGCTGGCGTTGCTCGGCTTCGATAACATCGAGGAGCAGGGATACTTTTTCCGCCCCCCCTTGCAGAATGTCCGCGTTATGCAGAAACTGAACTTCATGGAAAACGTGGGCGCGCGCTGGTGGCCGGGCTTGGCGGGATGCTATGTCCTGCTGGCCAAGAAACGGGTCGCCACGCTGACCCCGATCAAGCCAAGCTGGCGGCGTTCACGGCTGGTTAATGCAAGAGTCGTAGAGCCTACCGCCAGCCATATGAAACATGGGCCCACATGACTGATCGGGTGGAGATATTCAGTGACGGCGCCTGCCGCGGCAACCCCGGACCGGGTGGATGGGGCGCCTTGTTGCGCTACAAGGGCCATGAGAAGCTGCTATCGGGCGGTGAGGCCCACACCACCAACAACCGCATGGAGATGATGGCCGCCATCCAGGCGCTGGAATCGTTGCACCGCCCCTGCAAGGCGCGCGTCACGACCGATTCCCAGTACCTGCATAAGGGGATCACGGAATGGCTGGCGGGGTGGAAGCGGCGCGGTTGGAAGACCGCAGACAAAAAACCGGTCAAGAACGCCGACCTCTGGCAACGCCTGGACCAGGCCCTGGCGGCCCACGAGGTGGAGTGGCACTGGGTGCGGGGACACTCTGGCCACCCGGAAAACGAACGCGCGGACCAGTTGGCTACGCAGGCGATAGACAAACTGAGCAAACAAGGAGCGAAACAGTAATGCGCCAAATTGTGCTGGATACCGAAACCACCGGTCTGGATCCCGAGAAGGGGCACAGGATCATCGAGATCGGCTGCGTCGAACTGGTCAATCGCCGCCCCACCGGTAACCGCTATCATCAATACCTGCACCCCGAGCGGCCCATAGATCCCGGCGCCATGGAGGTGCACGGCCTGACTGATGAATTCCTCGCCGACAAGCCGCACTTTCGCGACGTCGCGGAGGAGTTTCTGGATTTTATCCGCGATGCGGAATTGATTATCCACAACGCCGCATTTGATGTCGGATTTCTGGACCGAGAGTTGTCGCTGCTGGGGGGAGGCAAGGGTCCGATCGGTCGCTATTGTTCGGTCTTCTGTACCCTTACCCTGGGCCGTCAGCTTCATCCCGGCCAAAAAAACAGCCTCGATGCCCTGTGCAAGCGTTACGGGGTGGACAACTCGCAACGTACCCTGCACGGCGCGCTGCTCGATGCCGAAATCTTGGTTGATGTCTATTTGGCCATGACCGGCGGCCAGGCCAGCCTGTCACTGGATAGCGGCGCCTCGGACAACACGCAGGCGCAGCAGGCGTCCCGCCGCCTGCAGGCCGACCGCCCGCGCCTCAGTGTGCCGCTGGCGACGACTGATGAATCCGCTGCTCACTTGCAGCGTCTGGAGGCGATAGATAAGACGAGCGGCGGGCGCTGTGTATGGAAGCAGTTGTGACGTACAGGGACGTACTAATGTCGCGGCAGGCAGGACGCCGGGAGCGACCAGGCCGCCCCGGAATCGTAACAGACCAAAAATGTGAAACTGTCTTGTGTTATCGAGAAGTTAAGCTATGTTTACTGAGCCTAAAGGCAGACATGCTCTTAAAGGGGGAGTAATGCGGGAGATCGTATTTTTAGTCCTGTTCCTGCCGGTGCTGGCCTGGCCGCAAACTCTCGCTTATGTCTCCCAAGACCAAGGCGTAGACTTGCTGGGCGCCCCCAACGCCGATGCCAAACCTCTCCGCAGGTTGATGAAAAGCGCGGTCGTGGAGGTATTGGGCAATGAGCCGCCCGGCTTTTTGCAGGTGCGTAGTGCCGACGGAGTGGAGGGCTGGGTAGCGGCCCCCTTGCTGGTAAGCTCAATCACCACCGCCGGGATGATGGGCACACCGGCTGCGCCACTGGGTAATACGAGCGCTCTTGCCTCAGATCCGTCAGAGATAGCCGCGATGAAGGTCCCCGCTCAGAGCGTGGCCACTCTATCCACTATTCCGGCGCAGGTTGATCGGCTTGCCGTGATGGAGAGTGAACTCAAAATGCTGCGCGATACGAACGAAGGACTTAAAGTTCATCGCGACCAACAATGGTTCTTGGCGGGGGTCGGCACCCTCCTGGCCGGCATGGTCATCGGCCTCATTATCCCTAAGATCCGGTGGCGGAGAAAATCCTGGCATACCTTCTAGTCCTTCCCGCTGGTAACCCCCTGCTTTTAGGTTAAAATCCCAGATCTAACTCAAGCTGGAGCCTTTCACGTGCCGGATAACCGCAGAAGCAAAATTGTCACCCAGGGGGTGCAACGTTCACCCAACCGCGCCATGCTGCGTGCCGTAGGGTTTGGCGACAAGGATTTCGACAAGCCCATCGTCGGCGTGGCCAACGCCCACAGCACCATCACGCCGTGCAACATGGGCATCGGCGCCTTGGCAGCGCGCGCCGAAACTGAGTTGAAAAAGATGGGCGCGATGCCGCAGATGTTCGGCACCATTACCATCTCGGATGGCATCTCCATGGGCACCGAAGGGATGAAATATTCGCTGGTGTCGCGCGAGGTGATTGCCGACTCCATCGAAACCGTATGCAACGGTCAGAGCATGGACGGCGTGATTGCCATCGGCGGCTGCGACAAAAACATGCCCGGCGCCATGATTGCCATGGCGCGTTTGAACATCCCCGCGATCTTCGTCTACGGCGGCACCATCAAACCGGGTCACTATAAAGACCGCGACCTCACCATCGTGAGCGCCTTCGAGGCGGTCGGTGAATACACCGCGCATAAAATAGACGAACACGAGTTGCTGGAGATTGAGCGCCGCGCCTGCCCGGGCGCGGGCTCCTGCGGCGGCATGTACACTGCGAATACCATGTCTTCGATCTTCGAGGCCATGGGCATGAGCCTGCCGTATTCCTCCACCATGGCGGCGGAGGATGAGGAAAAGGCCGAGAGTGCGGCGCAGTCCGCTGAGGCACTGGTGAACGCGATTAAAAAACAAATCCTGCCGCGCCAAATCCTCACCCGCCAGGCGTTCGAGAACGGCATCACCGTGTTGATGGCGGTGGGCGGCTCCACCAACGCCGTCCTGCATCTGCCAGCCATCGCGCACGCCGCCGGGGTGAAGCTTACAATCGATGATTTCGAGGCATTCAGCCGGCGCGTGCCGGTGCTGTGCGATCTGAAACCGTCCGGGCGCTACGTGGCGACGGATCTGCACAAGGCGGGCGGCATCCCGCAGGTGATGAAAATGCTGCTCGCCCACGGCCTGTTGCACGGCGACGCGCTGACCGTGACCGGCCAGACCATCGCCGAGACGCTGAAGGACGTACCCGAGGAACCGCGCGCCGATCAGGATGTCATCCGGCCCTGGGACCGGCCCATGTACCCGCACGGCCATCTTGCCATCCTCAAGGGCAATCTTGCCGAAGAAGGGGCCGTGGCCAAGACCAGCGGGGTGAAGGTTCCGAGAATCACGGGTCCCGCGCGCGTGTTCGACTCGGAAGAGGCCTGCATGGAGGCGATCCTCGCGCAGAAGATCAAGGCGGGCGACGTGGTGGTGATCCGCTACGAAGGCCCCAGGGGCGGCCCCGGCATGCGCGAGATGTTGTCACCGACCTCCGCCCTCGTCGGCGCAGGTCTGGGCGACAGCGTGGGATTGATCACCGACGGCCGTTTCTCCGGTGGCACCTACGGCATGGTGGTGGGACACGTCGCGCCGGAGGCCTTTGTGGGCGGCACGATCGCGCTGGTCAAGGAGGGCGACTCGGTGACCCTGGACGCGGAACAGCGCCTGCTCAAACTCAACGTGCCCGACGAAGAACTCGCGCGCCGCCGCGCGGCATGGAAACCACCGGCACCGCGTTACACGCGAGGTGTATTAGCAAAATATGCCAAGCAGGTATCGAGCAGCAGCACGGGGGCGGTGACGGATTGATTTAGGAAATTTGGCGATGAAAGAGAAGGTGGTCAAATCCGACGCGGAATGGAAACAGCTGCTCACGCCGCAGCAGTACGAGATTACGCGCAAGCACGGCACTGAGCGCGCCTTTACTGGCGAATATCACGACGCCAAGGACAAAGGCGTGTATCGCTGCGTCTGTTGCGGCAACGAACTGTTTAGCTCCGAGCAAAAATTCGATTCCGGTACCGGCTGGCCGAGCTATTGGGCGCCGGTAAATACAGAGGCGATCAGTACTAAGGGCGACAATGGTCTGTTCGTGCGCAGGACGGAAGTTTTGTGCAGCGCATGTGATGCGCATCTCGGCCACGTGTTCCCTGACGGTCCCAAACCCACCGGCCTGCGCTATTGCATCAATTCGGCGGCGCTTAAATTGGCCAAAAAAGCCTGAAACAACAGGTATAATAGGCGCTTTGCCAAGGCCCTGTTATGCCGGAAAAAAATAACAACGCTGCGTTTGTAAACTGGTTCCGCCACTCCGCCCCTTATATTAAGGCGCATTGCGGCCGCACGTTTGTCATCACGTTCGGCGGCGAGATGGTGGCGGATGCCAGGTTCTCGCATTTCATTCACGACGTCGCCTTACTCAATACTTTAGGTGTGCGGTTGGTGCTGGTGCACGGTGCGCGGCCGCAAATCGAGGCGCGCCTACGCGAACGCAGTATTAAAACGCGGTATCACAACGGCCTTCGCGTGACCGATGGCGCGGCGCTCGCCTGCGTGAAAGAGGCGGCGGGTACGGTACGCGTCGAGATCGAAGCCCTACTCTCCACCGGCCTTGCCAATTCGCCCATGGCGGGGGCGCACATCCGTGTGGTCTCCGGCAACTTCGTCACCGCTCGACCGCTCGGTGTGCGCGACGGTGTGGATTTTGAACACACCGGCGAGGTGCGGCGCGTGGATGCGCAGGCGATCAACAAGGCGCTGGACG
>JAYUCX010000115.1:0-3444 GCA_043740145.1 Gammaproteobacteria bacterium | reverse complement strand
CGGTTGCGGCGGCGAGATTCTTTGTTACGTTTCATAGGATTCAGCATGTCCAGGGTTGCTAAAAGTCCAGTTGAGATTCCTTCCGGCGTCGAAGTCACCATCAGCGGTCAGGCCGTTGCGGTGAAGGGCGCCAAGGGTTCGCTGAAGATGGACGTGCACGAGCGGGTCGAGATCAAGCGTGAGGACAAGATCCTCAAGTTCGCCCCGCGAGATGAGTCTATCGAGGCCAATGCGATGGCGGGAACCACCCGTGCGCTGGTGAATAACCTCATTGTGGGCGCTGTGAACGGATTTAGTAAAAAGCTGGAGTTGGTCGGGGTCGGGTACCGTGCCCAAATGCAGGGTAAGGTGCTTAACCTCACGCTCGGCCACTCACACCCGATCAGTTTTACGGTACCGGATGGCATCGCCATCGAGACGCCCAGTCAGACGGAGGTCGTGGTCAAGGGTATAGACAAGCAGCTGGTCGGCGAAGTGGCGGCGAAGATACGCGCCTATCGCAAGGTCGAACCCTATAAGGGCAAGGGCGTTAAGTATTCAGACGAAATTGTTGTGCGCAAGGAAGTCAAAAAGAAATAACTAAAAGCGCGGCTTTAGATAGAGAAATTTATGAACATGGACAAAAAAGAAAACCGTTTGCGCCGTGCCCGGCGCGCCCGCGCCAAGATCCGGGAGCTCGGTGTGATGCGCCTGTGCGTAAACCGCACGCCGCAGCACATCTACGCTCAGATCATTGATCCGAGCGGCGCCCAGGTTAAAGTGTGCGCCTCGACGCTGGAGGCCGCCGTCAAGGGCGGGCTCAAGAATACCGGCAACGTGGCCGCCGCCGCCGCGGTCGGCAAGGCTATAGCAGAAAAGGCCAAGGCGGCGGGCATCATCCGGGTTGCGTTTGATCGCTCCGGATTTAAGTACCACGGCCGTGTCAAGGCGCTGGCCGATGCGGCGCGTGAACACGGTCTCGAATTCTAAGGATTGAGTTATGGCAGGTTACGAGGTCCCAAAAAACAACGACGGCTTGCTGGAGAAGCTGGTCGCGGTCAATCGCGTCGCCAAGGTGGTGAAGGGCGGACGGCAGTTCGGCTTCGCGGCCCTGACGGTGGTCGGCGACGGCAACGGCAAGGTCGGCCTTGGGCGCGGCAAGGCGCGCGAGGTGCCGGTGGCCATCCAGAAAGCCATGGACGATGCGCGCCGTAATCTACGCTCCATCAGCCTCAAGGGCGGCACTTTGCAATACCCTATAACGTCCGAGCACGGCGCGGCTAAGGTGTTTATGCAGCCTGCCTCACAGGGCACCGGCATTATCGCGGGTGGTGCGATGCGCGCGGTGTTCGAGGTGCTCGGCGTGCACGATGTGCTGGCCAAGTGCATAGGCTCCACCAATCCTATCAACGTCGTACGCGCGACCATCAAGGGCTTGACTGTCATGGCCGATCCGGAAGACATTGCGGCCAAGCGCGGTAAGTCACTGAGCGATATTCTGGACTAGTCATGGCAAAAAAGAACGCCACCAAAACGATCAAGGTGACGCTGGTGCGCAGCCGCTTCGGACGATTGCCGGTGCACAGGGCCTGTCTCGCGGGCCTGGGTCTCAGGCGCATGCATAATAGTGTTGAGCTTACCGATACACCGAGCGTGCGCGGCATGATTAATAAGATCTCATACATGCTCAAGGTCGAGGATTTAACCTGATGCGCCTCAACACACTGAAGCCCGGCAGGGGTGCCAAGCAGTCCGCCAAGCGCGTAGGGCGTGGCATCGGTTCGGGTCTGGGCAAGACCTGCGGGCGCGGTCACAAAGGCCAGCATGCGCGCGCTGGCGGCTATCATAAGGTCGGTTTCGAGGGCGGCCAGATGCCTATACAGCGGCGTCTGCCAAAGATTGGTTTCGCGTCGCTGACGGCGAATGATACCGCCGAGATCAGGCTGCATGAACTCGCCAAGGTCAAGGGCGATAAGATAGATCTGCTGGCCCTCAAAGCGGCCAACCTGATACCGCAGGGCGTGAAGCGCGTGAAGGTGATTCTATCCGGCAAGATCGCCGTGCCGCTGACCCTGCGTGGCGTCGCCGTGACCAAGGGCGCCAGGGCCGCCATCGAGGCGGCGGGCGGCAAGGTCGAGGAATAAGGTGGCCGTTACGTCCTCAGCACTGGTTAATGGTTTGGCCGGCGTAGGCCGGTTCACGGAGCTTAAGCGTCGCCTACTGTTTGTGTTGGGCGCGTTGCTGGTGTTTCGTATCGGCACCCACATACCTGTGCCGGGGATAGATCCGGTGGCGCTGGCCGCCCTGTTCGATCAGCAGCGCGGCACCATCGTAGACATGTTCAACATGTTCTCCGGTGGCGCGCTACAACGCTTTTCGGTGTTTGCGCTGGGGATCATGCCGTACATTTCGGCTTCGATCATTATCCAGTTGTTGACGACGGTGGTACCGACCCTCGAACAACTGAAGAAAGAGGGTGAGTCCGGACGCCGCAAGATCAGTCAATACACGCGCCGGGCGACCCTGGTGCTGGCGGTGTTTCAGTCCATCGGTATCGCCATCGCCCTGCAAAGTCAGCAGGCCGGTGCCGCGCAGGTGGTGATTAATCCGGGGATGCAATTTGTTTTTGTGGCGGCGCTGACCCTGGTCACCGGCACTATGTTTCTGATGTGGCTGGGTGAACAGGTGACCGAGCGCGGGATCGGCAACGGCATCTCGATCATCATCTTTGCGGGCATCGTGGCGGGTTTGCCGCAGGCCATCGGTGGCACGCTGGAGTTGGCGCGCACCGGCGAGATGAACTTCTTCACGGTGGTAGTGCTGTTTGCCGTGGCGATCGCGGTGACGAGTTTTGTGGTGTTTGTAGAGCGCGGCCAGCGGCGTATTACGGTCAATTACGCCAAGCGCCAGCAAGGACGCACGATGTATGCGGGGCAGACCAGTCACTTGCCGCTCAAGGTCAACATGGCGGGGGTGATACCTCCGATCTTTGCATCGAGCATCATCCTGTTTCCCGCCACCATAAGCGGCTGGTTCGGGAGTACCGAGGGACTGGGTTGGCTGAAGGACATTTCAACCACGCTCTCTCCCGGGCAACCGATTTATGTGATTTTATATGCGGCGGCGATCATATTCTTCTGCTTTTTTTATACGGCCTTGGTGTTCAATCCCAAGGATACGGCGGACAACCTGAAGAAATCCGGAGCCTTTATCCCGGGGATACGGCCCGGCGAGCAGACGGTGCGCTATATTGACGGCGTGATGACGCGCCTTACCATGGGCGGGGCGCTATATATCACGCTGGTCTGCTTGTTGCCGGAGTTTTTGATCGTGTACTGGAATGTGCCGTTTTATTTCGGCGGGACTTCGTTGCTGATTATTGTTGTCGTGGTCATGGACTTTATGGCGCAGGTGCAGGCGCATCTGATGTCGCATCAATATGAGGGCCTGCTGAAGAAGGCCAAT
>JAYUCX010000114.1:0-3447 GCA_043740145.1 Gammaproteobacteria bacterium | reverse complement strand
CCCGCGGCGATGCCCTGTCCAACCCCGATGACATCCGTGACTACCTCAAGGCACGGTTGCGCGGCTATGCCCATGAGGTGTTCGCCTGCCTGTTTCTCGACAGCCGGCATCGCGTCATCAGCCTCGATGAACTGTTTCACGGCACCATAGACGGCACCAGCGTACATCCCCGCGAGGTGGTCAAGCGCGCGCTGGCGCACAACGCCGCGGCTGTGATTCTGGCCCATAACCATCCCTCCGGCGTGGCCGAACCCAGCGAGTCCGACCGCCTGATTACCCATCGTCTGAAAGATGCTCTGGGGCTGGTGGATATTCGGGTATTGGATCACTTCATCATCGGCGACGGGCGCGCGGTATCGCTGGCCGAGCGGGGGCTTATGTAGGGGTACTTTGAATATCCCTGGGTTTTGTTATAAACTACACAACTTAATTGCTTGTGAGTGAGATTGTATGTCCAGAGTATGCCAGGTTACGGGTAAGCGCCCCTTGAAGGGGCACAACGTGTCCCACGCCAACAACAGGACCAAACGCCGCTTCTTGCCTAATTTGCATAGCCACCGCTTTTGGGTGGAGAGCGAAAATCGCTGGGTGCGCCTGAGGCTTACCTCGAATGCAATGCGCACCATTGATAAACACGGCATTGATCACGTGCTCGCCGATATGCGCGGCCGTGGCGAGAAGGTCTAAGGTCTAGGGGATAACGTTATGCGTGACAAGATTAAACTCGTTTCCAGCGCCGGCACGGGCCATTACTACACGACCACCAAGAACAAGCGCACCATGCCGGACAAGATGGAGGCCAAGAAATACGATCCGGTGATCCGCAAGCATGTGCTCTACAAAGAGGCCAAGATCAAATAGGTTTGGTGTCCTCATCCCATAAAAAACCCGCCTGTTGGCGGGTTTTTTATTTTCCGTTACTGTTAGCTCAGGCCGGTTGCAAGGAATAACCGCGTAGCCGTTGAGCGAAGTCCTGCAAGGCCTGGATGCCGGTCGCCTCGGCTTGTTTGCACCACTCCTGCAGGGCATGCAGCAGATGCTCCTGTGTCGCGGTGGAGCGCTGCCAGATTTCCTGTAGACGCTGTTTGTATTGATACACGATCTCCAACCGCTGGCTGGCGCTCAACACACTCTGTAACCGGTCTTTGGCCTCCTCACTCATGAGCGATTCCTCGCGCACCAGTAGGGCCTTGGCGCGTTTTAACATCGCGCGATACGTCCCATTGGCGAGACGCACCTCCTCCTTGTGCACACGCTCCAGCACGTCTTCAGCGTAATGCGCCATTACCCGGAAGCGGTGGGTGATGACGGCCCTTACGGTATCCATGTCTATCATCGGCTTGGCGGCCACCATGACCGGTTCGGGTGCGACCTTCTTCACCCGCGCCAAGCCCAGTATCTCCAGGATGCGGATGTACAGCCAGCCGATGTCGAACTCCCACCACTTGGAGGAAAGCCTGGCCGAGCTGCCGAAGGCGTGGTGGTTGTTGTGCAATTCCTCGCCGCCGATGAGGATGCCCCACGGCACGATGTTGGTGGAGGCGTCCGCGGTTTCATAGTTACGGTAACCCCGCCAGTGGCCGACGCCGTTGATGACGCCTGCGGCGGTGAACGGTATCCAGATCATTTGCACGGCCCATATGGTGAGGCCGGCCGCGCCGAACAGCACCAGGTCAATGACCAGCATGAGGCGGATACCCCAGGAAGTATAAGGTGTGTACAGGTTGCGTTCCAGCCAGTCATCCGGCGTATTGTGGCCGTAATTGTCCAGGGTCTCCTGGTTTTTGGACTCTTGCCGGTACACCTCGGCGCCTTGCCACAGCACCTTACGGATACCGAAGACTTGCGGGCTGTGGGGATCGTCTTTAGTCTCCACCTTGGCGTGATGCTTGCGGTGTATCGCCACCCATTCCTTGGTGACCATGCCAGTGCTCAGCCACAGCCAGAAGCGGAAGAAGTGGCTGGGGATGGGGTGCAAGTCCAGTCCGCGATGCGTCTGGTGGCGGTGCAGATAGATAGTGACGCCCGCGATGGTGACGTGGGTCATGAGCAGCGCCGCCGCGACATAGCCCCAAAGGGAAAGATTTAATACACCGTCTATCATGGAGTGCTCCAGATGGTCAGAAAGTTAAACATACTATAGTTTAATGCGCCGGGTGCGTCTATCCAAATTACGTCCCGTATTGTTTTCGATAGGCATGAATCTTGCTAAGTGCCTCAGAGCGCTCTGGACAGTTATCTAAATAGCCGATGATGGCATCAAGATTGACGATGTTCACTACTTTTAGCCGATAAAGAGCCTCTGCTTCCTGAATGGCCGACAGTTCGCCCTGGCCGCGCTCCTGACGATCCAGGGCAATCGCAACCCCCACAGCCTTTGCCCCGGTTGCCGCGATGATCTCCACGGACTCCCGCACTGAGGTGCCTGCGGTAATCACGTCATCCACAATCAGCACTCGGCCTGTGAGCGGTGCGCCGACGGTGATGCCGCCCTCGCCGTGAATCTTGACCTCCTTGCGGTTAAAGGCGTAAGGCACATCGCGTCCGTGCTGCTCCGCCAGGGCGATACTGACGGCGGCGACCAAGGGGATGCCCTTGTACGCCGGGCCGAACAGCATGTTGTAGCTGATCCCGGAATGGGTGATGGCGGCTGCGTAGTACCGGCCGAGGCGGGCCAGGCTCGCGCCGGTGTTGAACAGGCCGCTGTTGAAAAAATATGGACTCACACGCCCCGATTTGAGAGTGAACTCGCCAAAGCGCAGTGCGCCGATCTCTTGGGCGAAGTCGAGAAATTCACGTTGGTAGTCTTGCATGTGTGTAAGTGAGGCTCCGTTTAGACCACCAGAGAATATAGTAGACCGAGTGTTCCGCAGGCGATAATCACCGGGACTACGCTGACGCGATAATGAATGAGCGCAATAAAGGCCAGCGCGCTCAATAGTACCGAAAACCACGCAATACTCGCGCCAAATCCCTGCGGCCAGAACACATGATACGCAAAAAATAGCGCGAGATTGAGTATCACTCCCACGACGGCGGCGGTGATGGCAGTGAGCGGTGCGGTAAATTTAACGGTGTGGCGCGTGGCCTCGATGAGCGGCGCGCCGACCAGAATAAACAGGAATGACGGCAGGAAGGTAAACAGCGTCGCCACCATCCCGCCCGCTATGCCGGCAAGCACGAGAGCGTCGGGCCCAAACAGTTGCTTGGTCCAGGCGCCGACAAACCCCACAAACGTCACCACCATGATGAGCGGGCCCGGCGTGGTCTCGCCGAGCGCCAGGCCATCTATCATTTGTGCCGTGGTCAACCACTGATAATGTTCCACCGCCCCCTGATGCACATAGGGCAACACCGCATAGGCCCCGCCGAAGGTGAGCAGCGCCGCCTTGGTGAAAAACCAGCCCATCTGGGTCAGTGTGCCGTGCCAGCCGTACTGGGTGAAGA
>JAYUCX010000113.1:0-18633 GCA_043740145.1 Gammaproteobacteria bacterium | reverse complement strand
GCCCGACTCAGTGGCGCACCCATCATCCCGTTCATGATTCAAAGACGCGACGACCGCCACGATTACCTACTCACCTTGCTCCCCGCACTCGATGGCATACCCAGTGACGACATATACCAAGACCTGCTGCACATCAGCCAATTGATTGAACAGCAAGTACGCAAGGGGCCTGAGCAATACCTATGGGTACACCGACGCTTCAAGGATCGCCCGCCAGGGGAAGGTGGTTTTTATGACTCCTGAGGAATCGCGCGTGGCTTGCCCCGTGACTGTCACCGTTATTACACTCAATGCCTCGCAGCATATCCGGCGGTGTCTGGAAAGTGTGCGCTGGGCGGACGAAATCTTGATTGTAGACTCGGGGAGCACGGACAATACGCTGACCATAGCGAGGGAGTTTACCGATCGTATCGTGCATCGTGATTGGGTAGGGTATGGTCCGCAGAAGCAATTTGCCGTCAGCCAGGCGAAGCACGACTGGATACTCAGCATAGATGCCGACGAATCACTTAGTCCAGAGCTTGTTGGAAATATCCGGCGCGTTCTGCAAGAGAGACCGCCTTTTTATGCCTACAATCTGAGACGCTGCAATCAATTTATGGGGCGGTGGCTGAAACACGGTGAGGGTTATCCGGACTTGGTGCTAAGGCTGTTTGATCGCCGTCATGCGCACTGGAGTGATGATGTCATTCATGAGAAGGTTATTTATGACGGTCACGTAGGTGAATTGGCGGGCGACCTATTGCACAGATCAGAAAATGGTATTGCCGCTTATCTGGAGAAACAGAATCACTACACGAGCTTGCAAGCAGAGAGGCTGTATGAGCAGGGCGTGCACACCGGGATCGCGCAACTGCTCTTCAGCCCGGCGGTGCGTTTCATCAAGTTTTACTTTATACGCCGAGGTTTCCTTGATGGGCTCCCCGGCCTTGTTCATATCATGATAGGTTGCTTTAATTCTTTTGTTAAATACGCCAAATTAATAGAGTTGAATAGGCGTACAAAAGAGCGCTAGAACCGGCCCTATTGTGTATTCCGGTCGGCTTTACTGAGTAAACGCTCAAAGGTGATCATGACTTCGTCCACACGGATGTCAGCACCTCCAGGCCGAGAGGTTGCAACAGTTCATAAGGCACACCTCACGGATGCCAGCGTGTTACATCCGATTTACCGAAGAAACACACAATGGGTTTTCCCAAGGCGGCCGCGATATGCATGGTCCCGCCATCACTGCAAATCACTTCGTTACAGAGTGACAGCGCCCCGATCAAGTCACCAAGGTCGCCGGTCGGATAGGCGATAACCAGGAGGCCCACCAACTGATTCATGATCGCCTGCGCCTTATCGTCATCACCGGGGTGCATGGGGTTGTCGGCACCGCCGGGTGACCAGAGCAGCACAAAGTTCGCATCGTATTTCTCACGCAGCTTTTTTATCAACTCGATAAATTTTTCCACCGGCCAACATTGGCTGGGTTTGCGCGCACTGATGTGCACGCCCAACAACATCCTGGCGGCCATCAATCCATTATGTTTTAATTTCTGTTGCGCCTGTATCACCTTCAACGGGCTGGGTGTGAGGCGTGGCGGTGGCGGCAATGACTGTATGTCCAGCGGCGCCAGCAAGCGAGATATCCTCCACTTCATGCATCGGCCTTTCCCTGGAGTATGGAACCGCCATATCTATGTGTTCTATTCCAGGCCTCCCCGCCTCGGGAAAACCTATGATATGCCTGGGTTTGATCCATGATAAGGTTCGTACTACGCGCGGCCAAAACCCAGGGGCCGCGATATGGCGTAATCAAAACGCTCCCTGCGTAACCGCAGCAACAAGCGGAAACGATCCCAATAGATGGCTATGATGCTTTTTCCTGGAGGTCTATGCTTGGCCTTGGTATAGGCGGATACCTCATCAATGTCCGGGTTATTTTCCAGAACAGGCAGATTGTAACTGTTGACCAATGCGCAGATGCAGGCGTCTGGGAAACGCGAGCGCAAGGCGGCGATTAAGGGCGTAGTACAGACGAGGTCGCCGATATTGTCACGGCGCACGACGAGGATTTTATTACTCATGAGGCGTGGCCGCTCTTTCACCCCCGAGGGCGCCCAGCACCGCGCCGGTCAACACCCAGAATAACAGCGCCCCATCTCTCACAAAAAAGTCGTCGGTCATGTTTTTTATCAGCAATCCCGCCATCATGACCATACACGCAGTTGCATAGGCGTGAAGCGGTGAGGGCGTCTCACGCCGTGCGCATGCAATCCAAACGGCGCGCAGCGCCGCGAGCATAAGTACCAGAAAGGCCAACATGCCTGGTATGCCCATTTGCACACCCTTGTTGAGAAAGACATTATGGGCATGCCAGTAGTTGGTGCCCTCCTTTGAAAATTCCAGATTACGCAGCCTGAATACCTCACGGCCGAATCCTGCGCCGATCAAAGGGTGTGCGCGGATGTTCTCGATGGCCACGCGCCAGATTTTCCAGCGTTGATCAGGCTCGTCTGTGGCGGTAGCTCCAAGTTCTGCTTGCCGCAACACGATGCGCTCATTTGCCTGCTTTACGAATAAACCCGTAAGAGCGACTGTCAGTACGATTATTCCTATCAAGATTTTGCGTTGTGCGGGTAAAAAAATGGAGTCTCTGAGGAGATATACCGCGAGCAACAGCTCGACCAGCAATGAAACAAGACCTGCCCTATTCCCGCTGAAGTAGAGCGCGATGACATTCAACGCCAACACAGCCCATAAAAGGTAATATATCGTTTTATGAGTGTCTTTCAATTGCAGGGCATAAGCGGCTACAAAGGGCAACACCGTAATCAGATACGTGCTGAACATCCCGACACCGCTGAACGAGCCTTCCTGCAAATACGACTGTCCCAGTCCGGAAACTACTATACTAAAAACGGCATAACCCACCATGAGCAGATTGCCCGCTACGACGACGCCTATGATTCGTGACAGTGCCTCCGCGCTGCGTATCCATGTCGCAGCCAGCACCAGGGCAAGGAAGCCGTAGACCACTTCACGTTTGACTTCACTTAACGAGTAGGCCGGGTCTATGGCGTACAGCACGGAACACAATGCGATGGCCGCATACACCGCCCAAGCCCATGCGACTGGGAAGAAAAGCCTTAAGCGGTATCGCCAGGCCGCCCATAGCGTCAATAGCAACAATGAAAAAAACGCAGTGTTGCGCACGGCCATCGTATGAGCGATAGGCAAAACCAGCAAATACACACTCATCAATATAAACGCCCAGCAATTGAGTCCATCACTCAGCGTACCATTCGACGCAGGCCAGGCTATCGTTTTGCAGACCTTTTTCAACATTGTTTTGAATGCTCGTATAGGGGCAAGTGAGGCAGACTAATTCGTTGTGCCGTCAGGTCGGCAAAGATCATGTGTATTTCTTGCGCTCATGGTCTATGTAAAGAAGCTGCATTTAGGAGTGCGCGACTAGCCCCTATCAACGACTTGGGTGAAAATCGCCTCCATCTTATCCAGCATGGTGGCTAATCCAAATCTTTCCTGCGCCTGCCTGCGCGCAGCCACTCCTAGCCTTTGTCGCAATGGAGCGTCAGAGAGTACCCGCTCGATGGCGCTGGCTAGGGCTTCTGAATTTTTCGCCTCGACGATGAGCCCTGCGCGTTCGTCCTCGACCGCTTCCTGGATGCTGCCTACCGAAGTGGTAATCACCGGCAGCGCGCAGAGCATAGCCTGCACCAATGCTTGCGGCACACCTTCATTGGCATAGGACGGCAGCACAAAAACATCCAGTGCCTGTAGCCACGGCAAGACATCGCGCTGATTGCCTGCCATGATAATACGATCACCAAGCTGTAGTTCGGTAATTTGTTTATGCAAGGGTTCTCGTTGAGGCCCGTCTCCGACTATTACCAGCCGGACATTCTTGTCGGGCAGTCTGGCAAATGCCTCGATCAGATAATAATGCCCCTTCCAGCTACGCAGCGTGGCCACAATGCCGATTAGGCATGCATGTTCATCCAGTCCGATTGTGCGACGCGCCTGCGTTTGATCGCCGGGCACGAAACGCGCAGTATCTACCCCCGTTGGGACCGAGGTAATCCGCTCGCCGGAGTAGCCATTATCTGCGATAAGCTGCTGACGTAAAGCTTCGCCAGTAGTGACGATATGGCGGCATGCCTTGCCATACAGCCAGCGCGTGGGCGCATTATCGGGTATCGCGGCTGAGATGTGCCGGGTACGGACTATCGGCGGCGGATGTCTGAGTAATCGCACGGCGAGGGCAGTCAACCAACTGTCCGTAGAACTATGGGTATTCACCACGCTGACTCGGTGATTTCTCAACCATCGCAGCATCGCATAAAGCCCCGGCAGCGACTTACGCCCTATCGGGAGCGCGGTCACGGGAATTCCGCGGCTGACGGCTTCGTTATAAATAGTGGACTCACGCGGGCACAACAAAGTGACCGTGTGTCCGCGCGCCAGCATACACTCAGCCTCTGTAAGGATACGAATCTCCTGGCCGCCCCAGCCTAGTGAGGATTCTGTGTGTACGATGTGCACGTAGGCCTAGTTACCTGCTGAGAAGACTCTCGTAAAGTGCCAGCAACTGCTCGCCCATGTTCTCCTCACTCAGTGTTTCCGCGGCCTTGCGTGCCGCACCGCCGGTAGCGTGCCGGTATTCTGATTCGGACATGGTTTTCATGGCCTTCACCCATTTGCTTTTATCCAAGGCATCGCATATCAGGCCGCAATTATTTTTTTCAATAATCTCAGCAGCTCCGCACCGGGTACTGGTGATGACCGGTAACCCCGTAGCCAATGCCTCTAATACGGCGTTGGGGAAAGGATCGTACAAGGTCGGCAGCACAAAGGCATCGGTGGCGCCGTAGTACGGTCTGACATCCTGCTGCGCCCCGGCAAAATGTACGCGGTCTTTCAGCATCAGGGTTTCAGCCCGGGCAATAAAGCGAGGCAGGTTTTTATCTCTCCCGACTACCAGTAAATGCGTAGAGCTAGGTAACTGTGTCATGGCCTCAAGTAAAATAGGTATTCCTTTACGCTCGAAACCGGAGCCTACAAAAAGGAATAACATCGCATCGGGAGGGATCGCGTAGTGGGCGCGGATTGAGGTACGGAAACGTTGCAGGTCAGGATGAAACTGAGTACTGTCGACGCCGTTGTAGATCACATGCAGCTTGTTCTCTGGAAATGCGAAATAGTGGTTGATCTCCTGCTTGACCATCTGCGAATTACAGATCACTGCGCGCAAACGGGCGCTGTTGAACAACCGTTTTTCCGCAAACCGCACGTAGTAGTGGTAAGGATTCAGGGCGAGGCGCAACTTTCCCCACCACCCCAAGGCGCGGCGGCGTTGTTTCAGCCATTCACGATGCACGCCATCACCGGCACGGTAGATGTCGCAACAGGCCAAGCGTTCATGCGATTGGACGAGATCAACCGGATGATGCGCCAATAGCTTGCAGGCGCGGCGGGCAAAACCCCAGTCACGCCACAGACTTCCGAGATAAAATGGATTGCACAGCAGCAACTGCATAGATTGAACAGCTTGCCATTGGCGAGTGACTAAGACAATACTCACACCACGATTTTGCAACGTAGACAGGGTGCGCGCTACGAAGCGCTCCGCGCCGCCATCCATAGTGTAGCGCTGCCGCACCAGGGCCAAGGTTAGAGGTTTCATGCCGTTCTAATGATCTGGCCAACGGCCTCCAGTACATGCTGCACGGGGAGTGTGGTTAAACACTCACTCACCTTGCCGCCTCCGCAGCCGTCCAGGCCGCACGGCCGGCAGGAATGCTCTGAGCTTATCACTCGATGCCTGACTTGCCAGGGACCCCACACCTGTTCGCTGCTCGGCCCGAACAAGGCCACGACGGGTGTTTGCATGGCCGCGGCGATGTGCATGGGCACGGAATCCACACCGACGAAGCATTTTGCCCGTGCGGTGAGCGCGGCCAATTGCTTCAGGGTCAATCGGCCGGAAAGATCAAGCACCGGGCGCTGTAATTTCTCAACGATGCGGCGCACGGTCTGCATTTCTTTTTCATCGGGAGCCGCGCTGATAACCACCTGCTCGCCTGCCTCATGCAGGGCGTTTATCAAGTCGGCATAGCAGTCGTCCCGCCAAGTCTTAAACGACCAGCGCGAGGTGGGATGAAGATGTATAAATTTGTTCAGGCTATGTTGTTCGAGCAAGCGGTTTATGAAGACCTCCGCTTCATGGCCTGGGATCAAGACCAGCCGCCGCTCCCCGTCTTCAGGTTCAGGATAAATTCCCAATCTCCGCAAGGCGTCAAAATGTTGTTCCACGGTATGGCGAGGCGTCGCCGGTTGGCGATAGATGTGCGAAAAACTGCTGCGCCATAGCGCTCCGCGCCGGTGCGAGAATTCTCCCGCTACGCTGTAACGCGGCGCCAGCAAACGTGTCAGCCATGCCCCGCGCGGGTGTTCGGTGAGATGAACGATCAAATCATACCGTCGGTTTCGCAATTCTTTTAACAAGCTCAACTCGTATTTTATCTGGTTGCCAAAACTCTGTCTTTTCCAGTCCCGGTCTATGGTGAACACGCGCTGTATCGCCGGGTGTAAGGTTAACATCTCTTGAGTATCCTGATAGACCAGTGCATCCACCTCCACCTGCGGCACGTGATTTTTGAGTACCGTAAACACCGGCGAGGTCAGCAGGACATCGCCGTGATGACGCAACTTGATGACTAACGCTCTGCGCAAGAGATCCGGATCAATCGCGTCAGCCAAGGAACTCCTCACCGGGAACCTCCCTCACCCTGTAATAAAGGAGTGATGGTATCCCAAACCTTGGCGGGAGAGACAGTCTGATAACACGCCGGTTTCACATCGGCCGCGCCGCGATAGGTACAGATACGCCTGCCGCAGGGGGCACAGACGAACTCGGCGCACAGGTGCTCCTGACCAGACCCAACGGTTCCAGCCAACTCCGGCCGGGTCGCGCCGTAAATAGTCACGGCGGGCACCGACAGCAACGCCGCCAGGTGAGCGAGACCGGTATCCACACCCACCACGCCACGGGCATAGACCAGCACAGCGGCAAGCCCTGCGAGATTCATCTTCGGCAAAACCGTAACATCTGAACACTGTACGGCGATATGCTGCGCGCGCTGTTGTTCTTTCTCGTTTCCCCACGGGAGATAGACTTTATAGCCCGCCTCTGTGGCGAGACTCGCCAATTGTACCCAGTACTCCACCGGCCACTGTTTGCTTGCCCATGCCGTGCCGTGCAGGAAGACCACATATCTCTCATCCGCCGGAACAGGACTGAAGCGGCCGCGCGATATACCATAGTCAGGCGGCGTGACCGGACAGGGATAACCCAGCACGGCGGCAAACAATTCGCGCACGCGGACGATGGCGTGTTTATTTTTGCCTATTGAAAACTTGTGCCCATAGGCCAGTGCCGCAAGCGGCTCCCGCGCGGAGTGACGATCCAACCCATAGCGCGTGCCGCGCGCCAGGCGCGTAAGCAGCGCGCTCTTGATGAGACCTTGGGCATCAATAATTTTATCGTAGGTCTCGGCGCGTAATTGGCGCTGGAAACGCCGCCACTCGCCGCTCATTACAGCTGTCATCGGGCGTTTGCGCCAACGCCGCAAGGCCACCGGGATCACTCGCGCCACGGCCGGATGCCAGGCGGGAATCTCGGCGTAGGCCTCTTCCACCACCCACTCAAAACGTATCTCCGGCATGGCATGCACAGCATCACTCAGCGCAGGCAGGGTGTGAATAACATCGCCCAGCGATGAGGTTTTGACGACGAGGATTTTCATATCTCCGCCGCCTCTCCCATCACCCTTAATACTTCCTCCGGTTTCAAATCACGCAGACACTTCAGGTGACCCAGCGGACACTCACGCTGGAAGCAAGGACTACAGGAAAGTTTCAGCCATTGTATCTTCGCCTGTATACTAAGCGGCGGCGTAAACCCCGGGTCGGAAGATCCGTAAATCGCTATCAATCTTCGGCCGAGGGCGGCGGCCACATGCATCAGACCTGAATCGTTGGTCACCACCCGATCGGCCAACGACAGCAGGTCTATCGCCTCGGCGAGCGTGGTGCGGCCGGCAAGGTCTACGCATTCCACGCCCGCGAGGGCGCGCACCTGGGCCGTGATCGCGGCGTCGTTTCCGGAGCCGAATAACCAGACCTGCCAGCCTTGCGTAAGTTTAGTCCGGGCGATCTCGGCGAAGTATTCCGCCGGCCAACGCTTGGCCGAGCCGTATTCCGCTCCGGGACAAAGCGCCAGCAGCGGCGCGCCGGGAGTCGCAAGATTCAACCGCGTCAAGGCCGTCTCCACGCCGCCCTCGGTCACCGCGAGATGCGGGTACGGCAATTCAGCAGGCAGAGGATCACCGTCCTCCATGCCCAGTGCGACGAAACGTTGCACCGTCATCGGCAATCGGGTCTTGTCGAGGCGACGGACATCATTGAGTAAGCCCCAGCGCCACTCACCGACATAGCCGGTGCGCACGGGGATCTTCGCCCAAAAGGGGATCAATGCGGACTTGAGGGAATTAGGTAACACGATCGCCTGATCATAGCCGCGATCGCGCAGGCTACGTGCAAACCGGTAACGCGCCGCGAGTTTCAACTGCCCATGCTTGAAGGGTAGGTCCAGCGCTTCACGCACCTCCGGCATGCGGTGGAGTAGCGGCAAGGTCCAGAAGGGAGCAAGGACATCAATCTGCACGCTCGGATGACGCTGTTTGATGAGCTTAAAAAGACTCTGCGCCATCACCATGTCGCCTATCCAGGAAGTGCCGACGACAAGGATTTTATTGATGCTCACGTCGTGATAAGCAACCCAAGTGCCTAGCTAGGCTTTATCCTTAAGGACATAATCCGCACCACAGTATGGACACTTCGCCTTACCGGTGGCTTCAATCGGCAGATACACGCGCGGATGGGAGTTCCACAGACTCATACTGTCCATAGGGCAGTTCAAAGGTAAATCGGCGCGTGTCACGTGATACAGATTTTGCGCATTCGGCTCGACGTATTTCTTTTGCGAGGAGTTATGTTTTTCAGCCACGGCTCTCTCTACCCTCCACTACACCAAGGTCAGCCACTCGGGGTACTGATTGCGTCGTCCATGCACTTGGTCAAAGTAGAGCTTTTGTAAGCGCTCAGTGATGACGCCGCGCCTGCCGTCGCCGATGCTGCGGCCGTCCAGCTCCCGTATCGGCGTCACCTCCGCTGCAGTGCCGGTGAAAAACGCCTCGTCGGCGATGTACACCTCGTCGCGCGTGATGCGCTTCTCGCGCACTTCCACGCCGATCTCGGCGGCGAGCTTGAAGATCGTGTCGCGCGTGATGCCGTCCAGCGCCGAAGTCAGTTCCGGCGTGTAGAGCACGCCGTCACGAACGATAAAGATGTTCTCGCCGCTGCCTTCCGCGACGTAACCCTCGACATCGAGCAACAGCGCCTCATCAAAACCGCACGCGAGCGCCTCGCGCAGCGCCATCATCGAGTTCATGTAATTGCCGTTCGCCTTGGCCTTGCACATGGTGATATTGACGTGATGGCGCGTGAACGATGAGGTCTTGACGCGTATGCCCTTCTCCACGCCCTCCTCGCCCATATATGAACCCCACAACCAGGCCGCGATGATGGCGTGCACCTTGAGATTATCGGCGCGCAGGCCCATACCTTCGGAGCCGTAGAAACACATGGGACGAATGTAGACCGATTTGGAGGCCGATGACTCCAAACTGTTTTCGCGCACAGCGGCACGGCATGCCTCACTCAGCATGCGCTTATCGTAAGGCATGCCCATACCCAAGATGTGCGCCGAGCGGAACAACCGATCCATGTGCGCATCGAGACGGAATATCGCCGTGCCTTTTTCCGTTTTATAGGCGCGGATGCCTTCAAACACTCCCATGCCATAATGCAGGGTGTGCGTCAACACATGCACCTTGGCATCGCGCCAGGGCACCAGCTTCCCGTCGAACCAGATGACGCCGTCGCGGTCATCCATTGTTGTCATGCAGTATCTCCTTCAAAATGTGGGTCGGGTCAAGGCGCATAGCACCGGACCGCCATATTAGTCGGATCCGCTACGCTTGATCCGACCTACGATTTTTCCATCAACTCATGCCAGATCCGCACCACCGCTGCCCGATAATCCAGAAACTCGGTGTCGGGCACGCGGGCCGCTTCATCCTGCAAGGCTGCGCGATGCAATGCGGCACGATAAGCACGATAGGCGTCGCTTAATATTTGCACATCCGGCGCGCTCATTAACTCCGCCGCAGCGAAGCCCTGCAGCAGGCGGATGTTGTCGGTCCAGACCAACAGTTCAGGGTGTCGATAAGCTGCTAGTAAAACCATGTATTGAACCATAAATTCGATGTCCGCGATACCTCCCCTGCCCTGCTTGAGGTCGAACTGCCCCTCCATCGGCCGGCCGAGTTCGGCATACATCCGCTCCCTCATGTCAGACACCTCGCTACGCAGCACCACCGGGGGGCGCTTGCGCCCCAAGATATCGGTGCGCAGCCGTTCAAACTGCGCGGCTATGGCCCCTTTGTCCGGGCCGATTTTCGCCACCACACGGGCACGCACCAACGCCTGATGTTCCCACGTCCATGCTTGGCCCTGCTGATAGTCGGCGAAGGCGGCGACGCTGCTGACGAGCAGGCCGGAGGCGCCGCTTGGTCGCAGCCGCACATCCACGTCGTAGAGCACGCCGCCAGGCGTAGAGGCATTGAGGATATGGATGACACGCTGCGCCAGCCGCGCAAAATACACGCCATTGTCAATGCTTTTGGTCCCTGTGGTGCGCTGCTCATCGCCACTACTCGAGTGTAAAAACACCAGGTCCAGATCGGAGCCGTAGCCCAACTCGATCCCGCCGAGTTTTCCATAGCCGACGATGGTAAAACCGGGTTCGTGAGGCTTGCCTTCGATGCTGCAGCGTGGCGTGCCATGCCTCCCCACCAAATAGTTCCATGCCAGATTCAACACCTGTTGTAACACCGCCTCGGCGAGCCAGGTGAGATGATCGCTCACCTTCATCAGCGGCAGCTCACCCGCGGTATCGGCCGCGGCGATGTGCAACACCTGCACCTGCTTAAAATGGCGCAATACCTCCATCTGCTGCTCTAGATCGTCTTCCGGGATAGAAGATAAAATCCGGCGCAGTTCTTCTTCCATGCCCGCCTTGTCCAACACGGCGTACAGAGTGCGCGTATCCAACAACTCATCGAGCAACAGCGGGTGGCGGGTCAGCAAGGCACTGATCCAGGGACTCGCGGAGCATAGCTTCACGAGCTGCGACAAGGCCATCGGGTTTTCGATCAACAAGGAAAGGTAGGTGCTGCGCTGTGCGATAGCCTCGATGAGACGTACCACGCGTAGCAGCGTAACATCAGGGCTGGCGCCCAACCCCGCCGCCGCAATCAACAGAGGCATGAGTGTGTCCATGCGGGCGCGGCCACGCTCACTGAGTACGCGGTAGCCATATCCTTCACGTAACTCGGTGAGCCAACGCAGGACGTCATCGGCATGTGCAAAGTCCATAGAGGTGAGCAACTCACGAGAACGCCCTTCCTCCAGCGACCCTAGCCAGAGACCGGTCAAGTCCGGCCGGTTCGCGTCAACTGCTTGCTCGGCCTGGGGCGCGGTGAACACTTGCTCAAAATGGCTGTGCACACGTCTGCGGTGCTTATCTAAAGTGTGCTCAAAAACCTCCCAATTGTCATAGCCCATCGAGCAGGCCATGCGCAGCCGCCCGGTCTCGTCCGCCGGCAGGCTGTGGGTCTGCTCGTCGGCGGCCTCTTGCAGACGGTTTTCCACTCGGCGCAGAAAAGCATAACTCTCCGCGAGTTCGCGTGCCACGTAATCGGGCAGATACCCGGCCGCGCTGAGGGTATCTAAAATAGGCAGCAGTTCAGGCCGCTGCAGCCTGGCATCCCGCCCACCGCGGATGAGCTGGAAGACCTGCCCGATAAATTCGACCTCACGTATTCCGCCACAGCCCAGCTTAATATTGCCCTCCATGCCCTTGCGCCGGATCTCTTGCGCAATCAACGCCTTCATGTCGCGCAGGGCCTCGAAGGCGCCGAAGTCCAGATAGCGGCGATAGACGAACGGCTTTAGCGTCCGCATCAGACGCGACCCCGCCACGCGGTCGCCTGCCACGACGCGCGCCTTGATAAAGGCATAGCGTTCCCACTCGCGCCCGTGGGTCTGGTAATAATCCTCCATCGCCTCAAAACTCAGGGCCAGCGGGCCGCTTTCGCCGAACGGACGCAACCGGCTGTCTACCCGGAACACCAAACCCTCGCCGGTCGGCGTATCGAGCACCGCGATCAGGCGCTGCGCCAGCCTGACGAAATATTCCTCGTTGCTGATACGACGCCGGCGGCCACGCGTCTCACCTTCCTCGGGGTAGGCGAAGACAAGATCAATATCCGATGAAAAATTCAGCTCACCCCCGCCCAGCTTGCCCATCCCGATGACCACCAGCGACTGCGGCTCGCCGCTCCCGCTGCAGGGCCGACCCAGTTCAGCCGCCTGCCAAGCATGCAGCGCGTCCAGCGCCGACTCGACACAGGCCTCCGCAAACAGCGAGAGGTCACGCAGGGTCTCGTCCAACTTCGCCCAGCCGGCCAGGTCGCGCCAGGCGATACGCACCATCTCGCGCCGCCGCACCTGTCGCAAGACCACCTCCAGTTCGCGCTCATCGGCGCTTGTGCCCAGCACACTTTGCAGTTGCCGCCGATAGGTATGGGGCGAATACTCCCTCAGCAGATCACCGCTATGCAGGAGGTCAGCCAGGAGCGGCGGGGAATGGATACAGCTTTGCGCCACAAACTCACTGCACGCCCACACCCGATACAAGACCTTCAAAAAATCGGGATGAGCAGGGATGGCTACACCACTTTCTGTGGCGGCCTCCACAAAGGTCTGCCAATAGATGGCGACGTGCTCGCTTAGCGCAGAGGGTAAGGCTTCTAGTACACTTTTTGAAAGAAACATCTTAAAGAACCCAAAGCTATAGAACGAGAATTTTGACCCGAGGCAAGGCGCAGCGCAGTCGAGCACCGGTCGCTCATGCGCGTCCTGCACCCGCGACATTCGTACGTCCCTGTACAGCACAGCATACAGAGAAGTATGTGAGGAGCGCAGACAAGCTGCAACACAGCATCGGATCAAAAGGCGAAGTTATATAGTAAAAAAAAGCCCCATCTGTCACCAGATGGGGCTTTATAGCACCCTAAAACCAGGAGCTTGATTGTTTACATCATACCCATGCCGCTGGGATCAACCATATCCCGCTGCGGCCTTTCATCGCTCGGCAGTTCGGCGATCATGGCCTCGGTGGTAATCATCAGGCCCGCCACCGAAGCGGCGTTCTGCAGGGCGGTGCGCGTCACCTTGGTTGGGTCAATCACGCCCATGTCCACCATATCGCCATACTCGTTGGTTGCGGCGTTGTAACCGAAGTTGCCGTTGCCCTCGACCACCTTGGCCAGCACCACAGAACTCTCCACACCGGCGTTCTCCACAATCTGGCGCAGCGGCTCTTCCATCGCGCGGCAGGCGATAGTGATGCCGACATTCTGGTCTTCATTATCGCCCTTGAGCTTGCCGACCGCCTTCAGCGCACGCACCAAGGCCACACCGCCGCCCGGCACCACGCCTTCCTCAACGGCCGCACGGGTCGCATGCAGGGCGTCTTCCACGCGCGCCTTCTTTTCCTTCATCTCGATCTCACTGCCGGCGCCGACCTTGATAACGGCCACACCGCCCGCCAGTTTGGCCACACGCTCTTGCAGCTTCTCCTTGTCGTAATCGGTGGTCGCCTCTTCAATCTGATTACGGATCAGCTTGATGCGGTTCTCGATATCCTTGGTGTTACCGGCGCCGTCAATGATGGTGCAGTATTCCTTGGTCACGTTGACGCGCTTCGCGGAACCCAAATCGCCGATGGTGGCCTTCTCCAGCGTCAAACCCAACTCCTCGGCGATCAGGTTGGCGCCGGTGAGCACAGCGATATCCGACTCCATAGCTTTGCGGCGCTCGCCGAAACCGGGCGCCTTCACTGCACAGCACTTCACCACGCCGCGCAGGTTGTTCACCACCAATGTAGCGAGCGCTTCGCCTTCCACGTCCTCGGCGACAATCAGCAAGGGACGGCCGGACTTGGCGGCACCCTCCAACACCGGCAACATCTCGCGGATGTTGGAAATCTTCTTGTCGTAGATCAGAATCAGCGGATTTTCGAGGTCGCAGCTCATGAGCTGCTGGTTGTTGACGAAATAGGGGGAGAGATAACCGCGATCAAACTGCATACCCTCAACCACGTCCAGCTCATTTTCAAAGCCGGAGGCCTCTTCCACGGTGATGACGCCTTCCTTGCCCACCTTGGACATAGCCTTGGCAATGATGTCGCCGATGTCCTTGTCAGCATTGGCGGAGATAGTGCCGACCTGGGCGATCGCCTTATCGTCGGTGCAGGGCTTGGACATCTTCTTCAGCGCCTCGACGGCGGCGGTGACGGCCTTGTCTATGCCGCGCTTCAGGTCCATCGGGTTCATCCCGGCGGCCACGGCCTTCAGGCCCTCCTTGAGGATAGATTGCGCCAGCACCGTAGCGGTCGTCGTACCATCGCCGGCCACGTCGGAGGTCTTGGAAGCGACCTCTTTCACCATCTGGGCGCCCATGTTCTCAAACTTGTCCTTCAACTCGATACCCTTGGCCACGGACACGCCGTCCTTGGTAACGGTGGGTGCGCCGCCATAGCTCGAATCTATCACCACATTACGGCCACGCGGCCCGAGGGTCACCTTCACGGCATCGGCCAAAATATTAACGCCCTTGGCCATGCGGCTGCGCGCGTCGTATCCGAATTTCACGTCTTTTGCTGGCATAACGAATTCCTCTTGATTAAAAAGTTAATGGATCCACGCCTGCTCAGGGCTGGCTTACTGGATAACACCCATGATGTCGTCTTCGCGCATCATGAGCAGTTCCTTGCTGCCGGGCACCTCGGTGCCGGCATATTTGCCGAACAGGACCTTATCACCGGCCTTTACATCCAGCGGGTGTACGCTCCCGTTATCGAGAATCTTACCCTTGCCCACGGCGACTACCTCACCGCGGCTGGGCTTCTCAGCAGCGTTATCAGGGATCACGATACCACCGGCAGTGGTACGCTCTTCTTCCAGACGGCGTATCAGCACGCGATCATGCAACGGACGAATATTCATTGTCTTCTATCTCCTTACAAAGCAAAAAAGGGGTTAATATCTGTGCGTGTGGCCCTCTATAATACAATAGATGGCGGTTATTAGCACTCATCTACATCGAGTGCTAATAATGATAGCGGCAAACACGGGAGAGTCAAGACGCTTATAAAATATCATTATTTAACAATAAGTTATATTATTAAATGCCGTGACCTGCCAAGAGCGAGGCTAAATAGAGGTTAAAGTGATCTGCATAGACGGCCGGCTCAGGAGTGAGTATCCTGACCCTCCCTTACTTACGCGCCGAAGCGACGCCAGGGATGGGTGAGGCACGACGAATAGGCAGCGCCGAACGCCCAACCAAGGATGGTTGGGCTGGGGTCTGGTAATACTTTGAGGTCACGCCAAGGACGGCAACGATGCCGTCAAATAGATCATGCGCCCTTAGCTCAGTTGGATAGAGCGTTGGGTTCCGATCCCAAAGGTCAGAGGTTCGAATCCTCTAGGGCGCGCCACTTCGATCAACGATTACTACGTTACGCGGCATCTTGCAGATCAACGGATAAACGTTTCCCCAAAACGTTTAACGCCGCCTCGATTCGATCCCGCTTAGAGGCGTGATCCAAATCCAGCAGCCATTTCTACTCGGCCGGAGCCGGAACAATCACGATGGTGTCGCCACCAGTTTTACCGGTTTCCCCTTGGGCGCCTTCACTGCCTTGTGTGCCAGTTTTGCCGGCTTCTCCTTTACTGCCTTCATCGCCTTGCGTACCAGGAGTACCAGTAGTGCCTTGCGGTCCGGCTGGACCCGGGACCGCGACTGGCGCTGCCGGGACCACGACCACGCCCGGTCTCTCGCATGCGCTCAATCCGAGCACCGCTATGAGTGCTGCAAATAGTATCGAATATTTCATGGTGTCACCTCTTAAGGGATAGAAAAACTGCGCACATTATTGTGAGCAGCCTGGTAAACTTAATCAGTCATTGGTAATAATGATTAGTGCATGCTGGAAAACGTCACGGATGACTTTTCCAGAGCTTGCCTAAGGATGAGCTGAATAATCGGCCGATTCCGTGCGCTATCGCACATAGCGCGGACGACGGCAACAATATTCCATCCATCGTCCGAGAACTGTGACTACCGGCGTATTACCCCCCGACAACCGCGCGCCGTCCTTGCGCCGAAGCTAGACCTCGCTATGCTGGCAAGGTTAAGCAGAAAAACGCAGCGGCGGTGGCGTCCATTGCCTAGCGAAAGCCCCACAGACCCTAGGCGGGGCGCATGCTTTCGGTAACGTCCTTGCCGATCCCTCGGTAGCCGGTAAAGACGCCGGACGGGTCGAACATCGGCTCCCCGCTAACCATAAAATATTGATGCGAGCCATCGGGGTTGATCCGACTGTAGACGAAATCCAGGAATGGCCGCCTGGCTGCTATGTTCGCTTCGAGTGTCGCTCGCTCGGTCTCATTCCAGCGCGCCCCCTGAACGTCCTTTAGTTCGACCCGCGAGTCGCCGTCCCCGATTCCGAGCATCTCAAGAACCGGAAGCATCTCAAGAACCGGACTGGAACCCTTGATGAAATGCCCGCTCTCGTCCTGCTCCCAGTACCAGTCGGACGCCAATTCCGTCAAGCGACGAAAGCGCGCTTCGCTTTCCCGTAGTTCGGCGGTCCGTTCCTGCACCGCCTGCTCCAGCTCCTTGTTGTAATTCTCGATTTTTTTGTACAACATCCTCACTTCCAGCATGTTGTGGATACGCGTCTGTACTTCGATCAGGTCAAACGGTTTGCTGACAAAATCCTTCGCGCCGGCTTGCAGCGCCCGCAGCTTGTGGCCCGGTTGGGCGGTGATGACGAGTACTGGAAGGTAGCCGTCCGATTCGATCTCCTTCAGGCCTTCCATTACCTGGAAGCCATCCATGCCGGGCATCTGCAGATCGAGCAGAATCAAGTCGTAGCGGTTTTTGCGATGCAACTCACAAACCTCGTGCGGATTAGTCGTTGACGTGATGCAGGCATAACCGGCACCACGCAGCATTTTCTCAAGCAGCCGCACATTGGCTTCCTGATCGTCAACGATCAGAATGCTGGCGTTAAGAATGTTGGAGGCACTGATCATAAAATTCGCTTTCCTTCATTTGCACTGAGATTCAGTCCTGTGAGGACAGGTTACGTCAACTACGCGCCATCGCCAACAGGTCGGTGCGCGCTGCGATGCGATAGTCGTTCTTGCCTGTGCGCTTAGCCTCATACAAGGCCAGATCCGCGCTCTCCATCAGCGTCTCCACCTCCTCGCCATGCGTGGGATAAATACCGACACCGATGCTGGCGGTCATGCTCACGCCGCGGCCTTGAATGCTATAGGGTTGTGACACGGCCTGTATCACTTTTGACACCAGCTGGGCCACACCGCCGGCATGACTTAATTCCCACAACGCGATCACGAATTCGTCGCCACACAAGTGCGCCACCGTGTCCTCTTGACGCACCGCGGCCACCAGGCGAACGGCGACCATCTTCAGCAGCGTATCGCCCGCATCGTGGCCCAGGGTGTCGTTGATCTGCTTAAACCCGTCCAAATCCAAATACATCACCGCCATGGTGCGCTTGTTTCTGCGCGCATGGGCGATGGCGAGCGAAAGTCTGTCCATTAAAAGCCGTCTATTCGGCAGCCCGGTCAGCGCGTCATGCAGCGCCAAGGATTCCAGCGCACGGCTGTAATGCTCGAGTTGCTTGTACAGCAACCGCACTTCCAGCATGTTGTAAATGTGCGTCTTGGCTTCCATCAGGTTAAATGGTTTGCTGATGAAGTCTTTCGCGCCGGCTTGCAACGCCTGCAGCTTGTGGCCCGGTTGGGCCGTGATCACGAGTACCGGAAGGTAGCCGTCCGTTTCGATTTCCTTCAGGCCTTCCAGTACCTGGAAACCATCCATGCCGGGCATCTGGAGATCGAGCAGAATCAGGTCGTAGCGGTTATCGCGATGCAGGGCGCAGACGGCATGCGGATCCCTCGTCGACGTAATGCGCGCATAACCGGCACTACTCAGTATTTGCTCCAGCAGCCGCACATTGGCTTCCTGATCGTCTACGATCAGAATACTGGCGTTAAGAATATCGGCGGTACTCACCATCATGGGGATCCCGGGTTAATTGCGCCGTCTGATCCTGTTTCCGCAAGTTCCAGCGCCATGTCCAGCACATCCATGAACTCGTTGACTCTGATAGGCTTGGTGAGATAGCGGAAGAATCCTGCCTCCAGGCCTTTCTTGATATCGCGTGGCATGGCATTGGCACTGAGGGCCACGATGGGAATGTGCGCCGTTGCCGGGTCTGCGCGCAGGATTTTCAGCGCCTGGATACCGCTGATGCCGGGCAGATTGATGTCCATCAGA
>JAYUCX010000112.1:0-3528 GCA_043740145.1 Gammaproteobacteria bacterium | reverse complement strand
GCCAACCTCTCGTACAACCAATCCGGCAGATCGGCGCGCACCGCGGGCGGTATGGCGCCGGTGTCCGCCTCGCGGAGGCGAATGACCAGTGTACGGGCATCCTTAAGACCTGCCTCCTCCAGTGCTCGTGCACTCCAGCCCTGGACCGCGACGAGATAGGCGGCGATCAGATGAATCGGGGTGGGGGAGTACTCGCCGAGACTGTATTCCAGGGACCGCTTACGGCGCAGGCAACCATAGACTGTCTCCGCCGCAAAACCGCGGTCGTGCATGCCCATATTGGGATGCGAACGGAAGTATTTTTGGATGATTTGATCGGCGGGCTGTTTGCCTTCCAGGGCGCTGCTGAGCAGCTCAACAGAGTTATTAAATATATTTTTTTTCAATATGTTATATATCTTAGTTAAAGTTATTTATAAGGAATATCTGATGTGTCAGAGGTTCCTGCGGTACAGGGATGTGCCGCCATGTTTCAAACACGGTCGCTCCCGGCATCCTGCCTCCCGCGACATTAGTACATCCCTGTACGTCACAAGTGTTTGAAACATGGAGAAAAGCAAAAACCACGTTTTTGCTTTTTGCCGGGCAGGACACTCCAATGCCGCGGGCGCAGGGATGCGCAGGAGCGGCCGTCTCTGAAAATTCCAGGGATGGAATTTTTCAGAGTTCCATAAGGCTATAGATAACGCTGTGTGATGGCCTGATAGGCGTCAATGCGCCGGTCACGCAGATAGGGCCAGATCCGTCGCACCTGCTCGGAACGCATGAGGTCTAGCTCGGTCACCAGTACGGTCGGACTGTCGGCAGGTGCGGTCGCCAGGATCTCGCCCTGCGGCCCGGCGATAAAACTCGAACCCCAAAACTGAATCCCGGCGGTGTGCCCGCTGGAGTCGGTCTCCAGGCCGATACGATTGCAGGCCACCAGCGGCAGTCCATTGGCGATGGCATGGGCGCGCTGCACTGTGATCCAGGCGTCGCGTTGACGGGCCTGTTCGGCGGCGTCATCACGGGGGTCCCAGCCTATTGCGGTGGGGTAGATGAGGATGTCGGCCCCGGCCAGCGCCATAAGGCGCGCGGCCTCGGGGTACCACTGATCCCAGCACACTAGGACGCCCAGATTTCCCACCGAGGTCTTGATGGGGGTAAAACCCAGATCACCGGGGGTGAAATAAAATTTTTCGTGATAACCGGGGTCGTCGGGAATGTGCATCTTGCGGTATTTGCCCGCGATAGCGCCATCGGCCTCCAGCACGACCGCCGTGTTGTGATACACGCCGGGCCCGCGCCTCTCAAAGAGCGAGGCGACAATGACGACTTTTAGCTCCGCGGCGAGCTTTGCCAGTTGTTCCGTCGTTGGCCCCGGAATGGGTTCGGCAAGGTCAAAATTGCGGACGTCTTCGATCTGGCAAAAATACAGGCTGGTGTGCAATTCCGGCAGCACGACGAGCTTGGCCCCCTGTGCCGCGGCTTCTCGTATCATCGCCGTGGTGGCGATGAGATTGGCGGAGCGATCAGCCGTGCAGGCCTGTTGGATGAGCCCGATTTTTAAGGTCTTGTTGGTCATGTCCGGCATTTTATCATGCGGGCAATACGCCCGCGGGCAATTGCATGGTCACGCAATGCAGGCTGCCGTATTGTTTAATCAAGGGCAGGCAGGGGATGCCGATCACTTCGCGGTCGGCGAAACAGGTGCGCAGCCGCACCAAGACTTCAGCATCCGCCGGATCGTCATAGGTGGGTGCGAGCACCGCGCCATTGATAATCAGAAAGTTGGCATAACTCGCGGGCAGGCGCTTGCTGTCACTGCTGAATTTGGCCTGCGGCCAGGGCAAGGGGACGAGCCGGTAGGGTTTGCCCTCGCGCGTGCGTAATGCCTTCAGTTCAGCCTCCATGGTCTGCAGCTCCGCATAGTGTTCGTCACGAGGGTCGTCGCAGGCCACATAAGTGATAGTTTGCGAGTCGCAAAAGCGCGCCAGGGTATCTATGTGGCCATCGGTGTCGTCGCCGGCGAGCCGACCATGCTTAAGCCACAGCACGCGCTCGATACCGAATAACGCCTTCAGGCACTCTTCTATCTGATGCTTGTTTAGATTGGGATTGCGCTGCGGCGAGAGCAGGCACGATTCCGTCGTCAACAGATTGCCGGCGCCATCCGTCTCGATGCCGCCGCCTTCCAGCACCCTGTCTATGGTCTGCATGGCTGTAACGCCAAATGCGCCGAGGCTGTGCAGGTGGCGCGTCACCTGGTTGTCCAGGTCGGACTTGAACTTGCCGCCCCAACCGTTGAAGGTGAAATCGAGCAGGCAGGCCGCGCCGTTTTTATATACCGTGATAGGTCCGTGGTCGCGCACCCAGGTGTCGTTGGAGGGGGCGATGTAAAGGTGCGCGCGCTTTAGGTTGGCGCCCGCCTGTTCCAACCGGCGCCGGACATGATCCACATGGGCGTCGTGATAACAACTGATAATGACCTGTTCGCGTAGAGCGATCTGCCGGGCGATTTCTATAAAAACAGGCTCGACCTCAGGCAGCGACGGCGCCCAATCGCTGTGCGCATGCGGCCAGGTGAGTAACACGCCATCCTGGGGTTCCCATTCGGCGGGTAAATAGTTGTGATCCATGGGGTTACCTGTTTCAGCGTGAGCGTTTTTGTCCAAATTATGGTTTAATGCAAGGCCATGTTTAGACCCCTAGAACTGTTCATCGGGCTGCGCTACACCCGCGCCAAGCGCCGCAACCATTTCATCTCTTTTATTTCACTCACCTCCATGCTCGGCATCGCGTTGGGGGTGACGGCGCTGATCACCGTGCTGTCGGTGATGAACGGCTTTCAGCGCGAGGTGCGCAACGGCATCCTCGGTATGGCGGCCCATTCTACCATTACCGGCCTTGACGGCGAGCTCGCCGATTGGCGCGGCCTGGCGGGTCAACTTGCGCAGCAGCCGCACGTGCTGGGGGTGGCGCCGTACATTGAGGGTCAGGCGATGTTGACCAATGGCCAGATCGTGAGTGGCGTGCTGATCCGCGGTGTGTTGCCCGAAGAAGAGCCCAAGGTGTCTTATGTAGATAAAAAGATGTTGAACGGCGCGCTTTCTGATCTAAAGCCGGGTGAGTTCGGTATCATCCTGGGCCGTGACCTCGCGCAAAATTTGGGTGTAGGGCGCGGGGATAAGGTGACCCTGGTCACACCGCAAGCCAACGTGACGCCAGTGGGTATCTTGCCGCGGCTTAAGCGCTTTACGGTCATCGGGATATTCCAGGTGGGCAACAACGAGTATGACGGTTCGCTCGCCTTGCTGCATTTGGAGGATGCGGCGAAGCTTATGCAGATGCCGGACCGGGTGAGTGGTTTGCGTCTCAAGCTCGACGACATTTTTGATGCACCCGTCGTCACTCAGGAGTTGGCGCAGCATCTGGCGGGGGATTATCTGGTCAGCGATTGGACCCGGCAGCACGCCATCTATTTCCGCGCCGTGGATATCGAAAAGAAGATGATGTTTGTGATTCTGACCCTGATCGTCGCGGTCGCCG
>JAYUCX010000111.1:0-3563 GCA_043740145.1 Gammaproteobacteria bacterium | reverse complement strand
ATATTTTCCCTGTCGGGCTGCGCTGTTTAAGCGCGCCCGCTTATAGAGGGCTTGTTGAGCCATAGCTGCATTGGCGGCTGAGCCTTGCCACGCCTTCAGCGCCGGCGCCTGCAGGGCCCGGCCATAGGAAAAACTCACACACCACGGTTGCCTTTCAGGCCAGGCATTGAGTGCGTTGAGGTTCGCGGTGGCCATTGCATCACTCTGACCGCCTGAGAGGAAAAATATCCCTGGGACTGCGGCTGGAACCGCGCGTCTAAAGCAGGTGATGGTCGCCTTCGCAACCTGTTCGGGCTCTGCCTGGGGCCGGTAGTCCATTCCGGCGATCACCATATTCGGCTTCAACAACATGTGCTCCAGTCTGACGCGGTGTTGATGCAGGGCATGAAATACGGCGTGCAAGACCTGCCCGGTCACCTCTGCGCAGCGTTCGAGGCTGTGATTGCCGTCCATCAACACTTCGGGTTCGACGATGGGCACTATACCCAGTTCCTGACAGATCGCCGCATAGCGCCCCAGGGCATGCGCGTTTTCGATTATACAACGTTGTGAGGGCGTTTTTTCATCGATACGCAGCACGGCCCGCCACTTCGCAAAGCGCGCCCCGAGCTGTTTGTATTCGGCAAGCCGGCCGGCGAGGCCGTCCAGACCTTGCGTCACGGTGTCATCGGGGAAATTTGCGAGCGGGGCCGTGCCCTTGTCCACCTTGATGCCCGGTACGATACCTTGATTGATAAGGACCTGTGGCAGCAGGGTGCCGTCTTTTGTTTTTTGTTGGAGGGTTTCCTCATACAGGATGACGCCGCTGATAAATTCACCCAGGCCCGGAGTGGTAAACAACATCTCGCGGTAATTACGCCGGTTTTCCTCGGTAGACGCCACGTTGATGCTCTTGAACCGCTTTTCAATAGTCCCGGAGCTTTCATCGGCGGCCAATATGCCTTTGGCAGGCGCTGTTAACTCGGCGATGGTCTTTTCAAGTTCTTCGCTGCTCATAACAGGTCTCTTCGGCCGAACCTCGCACTGATGTTCACTTAGGGTGTCTGGTACTGGCAGAGCCTTTGTCAGGGGGCGCGGCAGGGCTGAGGTAATGCTCGAACCACTGCCGCGCCAGGCTGGCGACCTCCTCGAGCGCGCCGGGTTCCTCAAAGAGGTGGGTCGCGCCCGGGATGATGTCGAGTCTCTTTTCTACCTGCAATTGCGCCAGGGCCTTTTGATTCAGTTTGATGACCGGGCCGTCATCGCCGCCCACCAGCAACAGGGTGGGCGCGCGCACCTTGATAAGAGCCGGGCCCGCCAGATCCGGTCGTCCTCCCCGTGAGACGATGGCGCTCACCCCCTCCGGGTGCTCGGCGGCGGCAAGCAAGGCGGCCGCGGCGCCGGTGCTGGCGCCGAAATAGCCGATTTTCAGCGCCTGGGTCTCCGGGTTTTGTATCAGCCAATCGGTGATATCTTCAAGCCGCTTCGCCAGCAGCGTGATGTCAAAGCACAGTTGCCTCGTGACCCGGTCGGCGAACTCTTCATCCGCGGTGAGGAGATCAATGAGCAGCGTAGCAAGTCCGGTTTCTTGGAGGAACTGGGCCACAAAACGATTCCGTGGGCTGTGACGGCTGCTGCCGCTGCCATGGGCGAAGAGCACTATCCCGGGGGCGTTGGGCGGCAGGTGTAAGTTCCCATCAAGCATCACCGAACCTGTCGGTATGCGAACCAGATGGCCTTCCTTCTCATCCAGACTGGGGTAGTGCACGGTCATGATCTGTTCTCTGGTCATTTTGAAACAGCCCAATTGTCAAAAAAATCAAGGGTTATTTCCTTGATGCAGATCAATCTTTTTAGAACTCGGTAAATATTAATCCAGATCAACCCATTCGGCTGTCCCTTTCAGGTAAAGTGGAGTCTAGTAAATAGCTGTTAATTGGAAAGAACTTTTGAAGGGGACGATCATGACAGAACAAGATCTGAGTCTAACTGGAATTAAAGCCGAGGCCAGTAAATCAGTGCAGCAGGACACCGAGGTCCGCCCCAAGGTACGCGATTTAACGCTGCAGGGGTTGAATCGTTATGGCCTTGAGCCTGAGCGGATTAAGGAAGTCGTCAAGGCGGTGATGGAGGGTATCAGCGAGGGGTTGGACAGGCGGGCCAGTGAGATTGCCCCGGCGCTCTCCGAGGCCATCGCCGGGCTGGATGAGGCGCTGAAAAAGTCTGCGCAGGCGACACAACTTGCGCTGGAAGAATTGACCTCGCACGGGAAAGAGTTTGCCGATCAAGATTTGAAGCTCGCGTTGGATAATCTTAAAAAGACGGAGCATGAATTTCTGTCTATTATGGGTCAGGTTGCCAATGCCGCAGGCGGTAAGGTCAAACAGGCCATGAAGGAGTTGGCGGGCCACGTCCAGCGCGCCGGTACCGATACGGGGAGAATGGTCTCGACTACCCTCGGTCAGTTCAGTAACCGGGTAGGCGCAACGCTTCAAGATGCGACGGCGGCAGGAACCAAGGCCGCGCGCAATACGGCCGAGGTGTTGGCCAGGCGAAGTAGCGAGATTTTGGCCGGGTGGTCTGAAGCCTTGCGTGAGAAATCCGAAAAGGATAAATAAGATATAGGCCGCTTCAAGCGGCGGCGCTAGCTATGTGAACGAACCCACGCCGTGAGCTTGTTTAAGTCCATGACGCCTGCGGAGCGGGCAATCTCACGGCCTTGCTTGAAGATCGCCAAGGTCGGAATACTGCGTATACCATACTGTGCTGCAATCTCCTGTTCCGTCTCTGTATTGAGCTTGGCCAGCCGGGTATAAGGCTCAAGCTTAACGGCTGCTTGCTCGAAGATCGGGGCCATCATGCGGCACGGGCTGCACCACGGCGCCCAAAAGTCCACTACTACCGGTATGCCGCTCTGTGTAATGTGCCGGCTAAAATTTGCATTGGTAAGCTCCATCGGGTGCGCTGTGAACAGAGCCTGTTTGCATCCCCCGCACTTGGGAGCATGGGTCAATTTTCCGGTGGGCACACGATTGGTGCTGTGGCAATACGGACAGACGATATGCAGTAATTCGCTCATAATGCATTAGGAGACCTCTGACTTAGTCAGAGGTTCCCGCAGTGCAGGGATGCACCGCTATTATACAAACACGCAAGTATTTGTATAATGAAAAACCCAAGGGTAAGCTGCGAAGCAGCGAACAGGTTTGCCAGGGATGGCGAACCTTGGCATCCAAGCGCAGCAGGATTGCGTAGCGCAGGATGGATTTTTAGAGTTTCCTTGAGAGGTACAGCCATGCCCTTCATAACGACGGCTGCGCAACATCGTTTCCCCTGGTACGTGCGGCTGTTCTTCTGGAACCAGAAGCGCCGTTACGGCGCCGTGCTTGAGCCCGCGCGCCTGAAGCAAAGCGGCTGATAGGCACCGCCGGTGAGCGATCTTGTCGCCGACGCCTTGACGCGCCGCATCATCCTCGGCTTGCTGCTGGGCGGACTGGTTGTCCTCAGCTACGCCGTGCTGCACCTGTTCCTGGTTCCGGTGGCCTGGGCCGTCATTCTCGCCTACACCACCTGGCCGCTGTACG
>JAYUCX010000110.1:0-3617 GCA_043740145.1 Gammaproteobacteria bacterium | reverse complement strand
GAGCGCCCAAGACCATAGCTCGACATGAGCGCACACCCAATCCCGCCGCAGCCGGCCTCGCCAACTGGGTTGAGCTCATCAGCCAGCAGGACATGCCGATGTTCGGCCAGACCATCCGGAAGATGGTGCGGCTCACAAGGATAAAGGGGACGCACACCTTTCCTAAGCTCCGCTTTCCGCATTTCTCGGCCGTCCTCGCGCTCGGTATGGGGAAATAGGGTCCTGCATGCCGTCAGATTAAGGCATCAGGAAATAACTATTTGACGTCATAGCGTTATAGCGCTATCATCCACCTTATGAGTACAGAATCGAAACGTGCGACCGTTTATTTTGATCCCGATCTCCACCGTGCCTTGCGGCTGAAGGCCGCCGAAACGGACCGATCTTTGTCCAATTTGGTGAACGAGGCCGTGCAATTAAGCCTTGCAGAAGATGCGGAGGACTTGGCTGCGCTCAAGGAGCGGAGGCGCGAGCCCAATCTTGTTTTCGAGGACGTCGTAAAGGACCTGAAACGACGTGGGAAGATATAGGGTCCTGATCAAGCCATCCGCGCTAAAGGAGATCGAAGCCATACCACAAAAGAAGGATCGAGTGCGGATTGTTAGCCGTATTCAACAACTAGCGGACAACCCGCGTCCGCCGGGTTTCAAGAAACTCTCAGGTCACGAATATTATCGGATTCGGCAGGGTACCTACCGCGTCGTTTATGCCGTCCATGATAACGAGCTTGTCGTCTATGTTGTTAAGGTGGGGCACCGTAAAGATATATATCGGGCGAAAAAAATCTAGAAAAAGTAACGCGTAAGAAACAACGGTTTTTTTGGCCTGAATCATCCATTCCGCCACCGGATGGCCATGTAAAAATTTCCTGACTCGCTGATTTATCAGCAATAAACCCTGATACCCGATAAGATAACCGTGATAGGCGGTCAAGAAATCAGGTCTCAAGCCGCGCGCGAAAACCCTATGAGCGTCAACCTCAAAGCCCCATCCGTCTTGCACCCGATCACCGGTATCCGGTTGGGCACCACCTCGGCGGGTATCAAAAAGCCCGGCCGGCGCGACCTGGTTATTGTCGAAATCTGCGAGAGTGCAAGCGTCGCCGCGGTGTTCACGCAAAATGCCTTTTGCGCGGCGCCGGTTACTGTCGCGCGCGCGCACCTTTCTTCGGCGCCGCCGCGCCTGTTACTTATCAACACGGGTAATGCCAATGCGGGCACCGGCGCGCAGGGACTCAGCGATGCGCATAGCTGTTGTGAGGCGCTGGCGCGGCTGGCGGGCTGCACCGAACAAGAGGTGCTGCCGTTTTCCACCGGTGTGATTGGCGAACCCTTGCCGGTCGCCAAGATTGTGGGGGGGTTGCCTGCGGCCTATGCAAACTTGAGCGTCACCGGCTGGCACGACGCCGCACACGGTATTATGACCACCGATACTGTCGCCAAGGGGGCGTCGCGCCAGATTGAGATGATGGGGACGCTCGTTACTGTCACCGGCATCGCCAAGGGCTCCGGCATGATCCGGCCGGATATGGCGACCCTACTGGCCTACATCGCCACCGATGCGGCGATTTCTCGTGAAGTCTTGCAACAGTGCCTAAACGAGGCTGTCAAGGTGTCGTTTAACCGCATCAGCGTGGATGGCGACACCTCCACAAATGACGCCTGTGTGTTGATCGCCACCGGCCAGAGTGCGTTCGCCCTCATTGACAGTACTGCCCATCCCGCCTACAGCGACATGCTTCGAGTGATTACTGAGGTTTATGTGGAACTCGCCCAAGCTATTGTGCGCGACGGTGAAGGCGCGACAAAATTTATTACCTTGGAGATCGATGGGGGTGCGAGCGAGGCGGAGTGTGACGCTGTCGCCTACAGCATCGCCCACTCACCGCTGGTCAAGACCGCGTTTTTCGCGAGCGACCCCAATTGGGGTCGCATCCTCGCCGCCGTCGGTCGGGCAGGTGTCGCCGATCTCGACATCGAACGCATTACCATTCACCTTGATGACGTGTGTATCGTACACAACGGTGGGCGCGACCCTGATTACCGAGAAGAGCTTGGTCAGCACGTCATGCGCCGCGACGAGATTACCGTCAAGGTTGATTTAGGCCGCGGAACCCACGGCGTCACCATTTGGACCTGCGATTTATCCTATGATTATGTGCGCATCAACGCCGAGTACCGCACCTAAATATCCGCGTGGAAAAACATCTGAATCACCAACACGTCGTAGCAGCGGCGATTTTTAACAAACAGGGCGAGGTGTTGCTGGCCTTACGGCCCGCGCATTTACATCAAGGCGGTTTGTGGGAATTTCCGGGCGGAAAGATCGAGGCGGGTGAAGACGCGCGCGCCGCGCTTGCCCGTGAACTGCATGAGGAACTGGGAATCACAATCTCCCTTGCCCGGCCGTTGATCCGCATCCCCCATCGCTATTCCGATAAGGCCGTGCTATTGGATGTTTGGCGGGTGAACGGCTTCACGGGCGACCCTCATGGCCGGGAACGGCAACGCTTGGAATGGGTGGCGGTGAACCGATTGCGTGACAAGGATTATCCTGCGGCCAATCTTCCCGTCATCACGGCGCTGGAGTTGCCCTCGCTCTATCTCATCAGCGAAGAACCCGCGGACCCGGCCGCCTTTCTCGCCACTCTCGAAGCGTGGTTGAAAAGCGGCGCGAGACTGATTCAGTTGCGCGCCAAGGCCTTGGACGAAGATACTTACGCCGCGCTGGCCGGCAAGGCGCAGGCTTTGTGCAAGAACTATAACGCGCAACTGCTTTTGAATGCCCCGGTGCAAATCGTCACGGAACTGGACGCCCCCGGCATCCATTTGAACAGCGCGCAACTGCTGGGTTTTGAAACCCGACCGGTGGGGAAAGAAAAGCGGGTCGCGGCCTCCTGCCACACTGCGGCGGAACTTGCCCACGCACTCGCTATCGGCGTGGACTTTGTAGTGGTTTCTCCGGTGCTGCCCACAACAAGTCACCCGGGGGCCGCGACACTGGGCTGGGCGGGCCTGCGGACGCTGACCGAGCAGGCCACCATGCCGGTGTATGCCTTAGGGGGGATGCAGCCGGAATACCTCGATCTGGCCTATCAACACGGGGCGCAGGGGATTGCCGTGCGCGGCGTCTGGTCGAGTGTCAAGCCAGCCGAATTCATGGCTCATTTTCCGCGTCGTTAACGGGCAGGTCTTCGGTGTCCTGCTCGCCCGCTGTTCCTTTGCCAGCCCGCTCGGGAATTCGGTAGCCTTCCCCGGCCCACGTGCCGAGGTCTATGAGCTTGCAACGCTCACTGCAAAAAGGTTTCCAGCGCTGTTCCTTGATCCACTCGACTGTTTTGCCACAAGTGGGACATTTGACGACGCTCATATCACACAACAAGTCATCTCAAATTCCACATCTTCGGTGGTTTGCAGGGCTCGGCCGTTGGCCACCGGCTCCATAAAGCGCACCGTGAAGCGATGCTTGCCGCCGCTGATCTCTGCATAATAGGGCGAGTCCTGAGGGATCTGGATGCGTACCAACTGGCAGGGTGTTTCCGGGTCCAGCGACTTTTGATAAAACCCGCCGATGGCGAGCTCACGAGTAGGCATTGCACACTCGCGCACCAGGCGCAG
>JAYUCX010000109.1:0-8601 GCA_043740145.1 Gammaproteobacteria bacterium | reverse complement strand
CAGCTTTCGCCTATTACAAGGCGGCGCTTACCGTAGTCGTTGCCACACCCTCACGCGGTCCGGCGGTGGCGGCGGTCTATGCGACCGGGACCGTCGAGCCGGTGCGCTGGGCCAAGGTCGGACCGAAAAGCACCGGCCGCATCGTCGGAATCCTTGCCCATGAAGGCGACCGGGTGGCGCGCAACGCGCTGCTCGCGCGGCTCAACGATGACGAGGCAAGCGCCAAGGTGGATCAGCTTGCCGCTCAAGAGCGTTTACTTCGCGATGAGGTCAAGCGGCTTATCCCCTTGCTGCCGAAAGGCTACGTCGGCAAACAGGCCTATGATCGCGCGGTAAGCGAACGCCGGCAGGCCGAGGCGGCGCTTGATGCTGCACGGCATGTGCTCAATGACTTGCGCATGGTGTCGCCGATGGACGGCGTCGTGCTGCGCCAGGATGGTGAAGTTGGCGAGACGGTGACCAGCAGCCAGACCCTGTTCTGGGTGGGCGAGCCCACGCCCTTGCGTGTCACTGCCGAAGTGGACGAAGAGGATATCCCGCGCGTGCGCCTCGGCCAACGTGTCCTTATCAAGGCCGATGCATTTCCAGATCAAGTGCTCGAAGGGCTGGTCAACGAAATCACCCCCAAGGGCGACCCGATCAATAAGAGCTACCGAGTGCGCGTGGGCTTGCCCACCGGCACCCCGCTGCGGGTCGGCATGACGACGGAGATCAACATCATCGTGCGCGAGCAGTTAAATGCCTTATTGGTGCCCGCCGGCGCCTTGGTGAATGGCGCGCTGTGGGTGGCGCGCGACGGAAAGGCGCACCGCGTCGCAGTGAAGACCGGTGTGGCCGACGAAAATAAAGTCGAGATACTTGAAGGTCTATCCGGTGATGAACAGGTCATCTTGAGCCCGCCGCAAGACCTCAAAGAAGGCCGCACGCTGCGTATCAAAAACCATCGGGCAGCTAGGTTACCCGCATGACGCTGAGCTTCGACATCGCCCTCACCCATCTGCGTAACCGCAAGCGTCAGACACTCGTTTCAGTGCTGGGTGTGGCGATGGGCGTGGGATTTTTTATCGCCATGGCGGCGATGATGCAGGGCTTTCAGCACTACTTCGTCGCCAAGGTGATAGACGTGTGGCCACATATCGTCGTCAAGGATGAATACCGCTCCGCGCCCTTGCAGCCCGCGCAGCGCCTGTTTTCCGGCGGGGCCGTCGCACTGCACGGACTCAAACCACTCGAAGAACTGCGTGGCATCAAGGACGCCAAGACCATTGTGGCCGAACTGGATGGACGGCCCGGTATGGCCGCCGCGCCCACGCTGCGCGGGCAGGTCTTCTTGCGCTATGGAAGCAAGGATGTCTCCGCCACGCTGGTGGGGATCGAGCCGCAGCACGAGCGGCGCGTCAGTCATCTGGAAAGTGATCTCATCACCGGACGGTTGAATGCCTTGTACAGCACCGCGAACGGCATTATTCTCGGCGAAGGCGTTGCAAAAAAGGCCGGCGTCGGCATGCATGATACGCTGTCGGTCATTTCGCCCGCCGGCGTGATACTCAAGATGAAGGTGGTTGGCATCTTTCGCACCGGGATCACACCGATAGATAATTTCGAGAGCTATGCGTTGCTAAAAAAAGCGCAGATCCTGCAAAACCGTCCCAATGTCATCAATCAGATCCGCATCCGCCTGCAGGACGTCAATCAGGCGGGAGCCACCGCGCGGGGCATTGAAGCGCGCCTCGGTTACCGCACCGAGGCCTGGGAAGAAACCTATGAAAATGTGCTGGGTATCTTCGTCATTCAAAACGGCATCATGTACTCCACGGTCAGCGCTATTCTGATCGTTGCCGCATTCGGCATCTTTAACATCATCTCCACCGTCGTCCATGAAAAGACCCGTGACATCGCCATATTGAAATCAGTAGGCTTCGAGGAAGGTGATATTCGGACCATCTTTTTGCTGGAGGGGGTGGTGGTGGGCCTGGTCGGTACTCTGCTCGGATGGCTGTTGGGTTACAGTCTTACGCGCCTGCTCGGCACGATACGGTTTCACATTGAGGGCTTTGTCACCGCGCAGGGATTTTTTCTGTATTACTCCTACATGCACTATCTCATTGCAAGCAGCTTCGCCGTCCTTTCCGCGATGTTCGCCGCCTGGCTGCCAGCGCGCAAGGCGGCGCGGCTCAACCCCGTGGATATCATCCGGGGCGCGGCATGAGCGGGGCATTACTGGAGGCGCGCGATGTCACCCGCGTGCTGCCCGGGCTGGTGCCGGTCACGCTGGTGCAGGGCATCAATCTGGTCATCGAGGCCGGAGAATTCATCGCCATTACCGGTCCGTCCGGCTCTGGCAAGTCATCGCTGCTGTATTTGCTCGGGCTGCTTGATGTGCCGACTCAAGGCATGGTTTATCTGGAAGGGCGCGATACCTCGCGGCTCGACCAGGCCGAACTTGCGTCGTTGCGACTTAAAAAACTGGGATTTGTATTCCAGTTCCATTTTTTGTTGCCGGAATTTTCGGTCATCGAAAATATCATGATACCGATGCGCAAACTGGCCGCGCGTACGGACCGTGAGATGCGTGAGCAGGCCACGCGCATTCTGGGAGAGCTGGGGCTCGGCGCCGCGCTTAAGAAAACACCTGATCAACTCTCCGGCGGTGAACGCCAGCGCGTCGCCATCGCGCGCGCCCTGGCCAATGATCCCATGATCATTCTGGCCGACGAACCAACTGGAAATCTCGACACCAAAAATGGCCGCATCGTGTTTGATATCTTCAAACGCTTGGTGGAAGTCAACAGCCAAGCCGTGATTACGGTGACCCATGATCCGCAACTCTCTGCACTCACGCAGCGCCAGATCCGCTTAGTGGATGGGCAGATTGTCGCGCAGTAAGCGATGGGGGTTGCTACAAGGAGCACTGAGGCGAGGGTTATAATCCTTGCATCCGTGTTTGTTGTTCGGTCAGTTTCTGCAAAGCAATGCTGAAATCGGCAATCCGCTGCCGTTCCTCCGCCACCACAACGGCGGGTGCACGGTTCACGTAGTCCGGGTTGGCCAACTTGCTCTCGCTGCGGCTAAGGTCTTTTCGGACTTTCTCGATTTCCTTGCCGAGGCGCGTGAGTTCGGCCTGTTTGTCTATCAAACCCGCGAGGGGGATAAGTACCTTCATGGCACCCACCAGCGCGGTCGCCGATTCGGGAGCGTCCCGATTACTTTCCAGCCAGGTGATGCTCTCCAGCCGCGCCAGGGTCGTGAGATACGGATGGTTATTGTCCAGCCACGCGCGATCTTGCTCCGAGCCGTTTTGCAGCAGGACAGGCAGCGGCTTGGCGGGCGCGATAGCCATGCCGCTGCGTATGCTGCGTACTCCGAGAATAAAATTCATGACCCAATTCATCTCAGTGACGGCGGCCTGATCTATCTTGTCAGGTTGCGGAACCGGATAGGGCTGCAACATAATGGTCGTGCCCTGCTTGCTTGCAAGCGGGCCCACACGTTGCCAGATCTCTTCGGTGATAAAGGGCATGATCGGGTGGGCGAGCCGCAATAATGTTTCCAGCACTCGCACCAGGGTGCGACGAGTGCCGCGCAGACTGGACGCACTGCTCTGTTCGGATGTCAGTATCGTCTTGGAAAGTTCCAGATACCAATCGCAGTATTCATTCCAGGTGAATTCATAGATGCCTTGGGAGGCGAGGTCAAAACGGTAGCCGGCGATGGCCTCGGTGACCTGCTGTTCGGCGGCTTGCAGGCGCGAAATGATCCAGCGGTCGGCGAGACTGAGTGTTGCCTCACCACCGTCCTGACCACAGTCTCGATCCTCGGTGTTCATCAGCACATAGCGCGCCGCGTTCCATAATTTATTGCAAAAGTTGCGATAGCCCTCGATGCGGCCGGTGTCGAATTTAATGTCGCGCCCCTGCGTGGCGAGCGAGGCGAGGGTGAAGCGCAGCGCATCGGTGCCGTAAGCGGGTATACCCTCCGGAAAATGTTTGCGTGTGGCTTTCTCGATTTTCCGCGCCATCTCGGGCTGCATCAAACCGGTAGTGCGTTTGGCGACCAATTCCTCTAACCCGATACCATCAATGAGATCAATTGGGTCGAGTACATTGCCCTTGGATTTCGACATCTTCTGTCCTTCGGCATCGCGCACCAAACCGGTGATGTACACCTCGCGGAAGGGAACCTCGCCGGTGAACTTGAGGCCCATCATAATCATGCGCGCGACCCAGAAGAAGATGATGTCAAAACCGGTCACCAGCACGCTGGTGGGGTAAAAGGTTTTTAGTTCTGACGTACAGGGATGTACTAATGTCGTGGGAGGCACGACGTCGGGAGCGACCGGCGTCTCATCCGGCCAGCCCAGGGTGGAGAACGGCCACAGCGCGGAGGAAAACCAGGTGTCGAGCACGTCCTCGTCTTGCTTGAGTGATTTTCCGGGGGCCTGTTTTTGCGCCCCTTCGAGATTGCGCGCGACATAAATAGCACCTTCCTCGTCATACCAGGCGGGGATGCGATGACCCCACCAGATTTGGCGCGAGATGCACCAGTCTTGAATATTGCGCATCCACTCGAAATAAGTCTTGCTCCAGTTTTCAGGTACAAAGCGGATGCGCCCGTCTTCCACGGCCTTGATGGCCTCGGCGGCAAGCGGCGCGACCTTCACGTACCATTGGTCGGTGAGATACGGTTCGATCACCGCATGGCTGCGGTCGCCGCGCGGCACCGTGAGTTTGTGCGGTTTTATCTCAGCAATAAGATTCTGCTGCTCCAGATCGGTAATAATTTGTTTGCGTGCCTCGTAGCGATCTTTGCCATGATAGTTTGAAGCGGGCAGATCAATACGCGCATCCGCGGTGAAGATATTGATCAGCGGAAGATTATGCCGGACACCGACTTCGTAGTCGTTAAAATCATGTGCCGGGGTGATCTTCACGCAGCCTGAGCCAAACGTAGGATCCACGTAGTCATCGGCGATGATAGGGATCTCGCGTCCGGTGAGCGGCAGCTTCACTTTTTTGCCGATAAGTTTTTTGTAACGCTCATCTTCGGGATGCACGGCGACTGCGACGTCGCCTAGCATCGTCTCCGGCCGCGTGGTGGCAACGGTCAAATGGCCACTGCCGTCAGCAAGCGGATAACGGATGTGCCAGAGAAAACCATCTTCTTCCTGAGCAATGACTTCCAGATCGGACACTGCCGTGTGCAGCACCGGGTCCCAGTTGACCAGCCGTTTGCCGCGGTAAATCAGGCCTTCTTCGTACAGACGCACGAATACTTCGGTTACCGCTTTCGACAAGCCTTCATCTAGCGTGAAACGTTCGTGCGACCAATCCACCGAGGCGCCCATCCGCCGCAACTGGCGGGTGATGCGGCCGCCCGATTCCTGTTTCCACTTCCAGATTTCGCTGACGAACGCCTCGCGCCCGAGATCGTGCCGCGTCTTGCCCTGCGCGGCGAGCTGGCGTTCCACCACCATTTGGGTCGCGATACCGGCGTGGTCGGTGCCCACCTGCCACAGTGTGTTGTCGCCCTTCATGCGGTGATAACGGACGAGCGCGTCCATCAGCGTGTCCTGAAAGGCGTGGCCCATGTGCAGACTGCCGGTGACGTTGGGCGGCGGGATCACGATGCAATACGGCGTTCCCGTTCCGCGAGGTGAGAAATACTTATTCCTCTCCCACGCCTCGTACCACTGTTTTTCTATGATCTGGGGATTGTAGGTTTTATCCATGCGGTTGATGAACTTGTTGTAGCTCAGTAGGTGAAAACTACCAGCCGAGTATTTTATGGAGTAATAGTGTGGGACTCGATCGAGTAACCGCGGTCCCGATAAAATCGAAAGCGTTCGCGCGCAGCGTGCTTGCCCGGCTCACCCGGCTCAACGATCTCTGCGACCCGGGGAAAACGGCTGAAAAATACCGGGACTTCCTGGCAAAGGTTGATAAGGACATCAAGCCCTGCTTCAGGCTCCGCGTCGGTCGCTCCCGGCATCCTGCCTCCCGCGACACTAGCAGAACCCTTCGCTAGCGCTCTTCCCTGTGCGTCGTAACCGATGTGTATCGGCAGATCCTCTTGTAACGCAGTTTGATAAAGACCGTGCGGGATAAAGCTGCCTTGCCTGAAGCTCCACAACAGATCATTGAGTTGCGCGGCCTGCTGCTCGGATTTGCTGTGGATGTAAAGGCGCTGCCCCCGGGTATAAATCTTTTCCGCGAGCCGGCAGGCGAATAACAGATGATCTTCGGCTGCGGCCTGTTCGAGGATGTAGAAAGAGACCAGTGTCACGCGGTAGCCTTCGCCTTTTTTGGAATACGGTTGAGCAAATACTGCATCAACAGCGGCACCGGCCGGCCCGTGGAGCCTTTACGGTCGCCGCTCGTCCAGGCGGTGCCGGCGATGTCGAGATGCGCCCAATGGAATTTTTTGGTGAAGCGCCATAAGAAACAGGCAGCGGTGATGGTGCCCGCCTCGCGGCCGCCGACGTTGGACATGTCGGCAAAATTGCTCTTGAGCTGATCCTGGTAGTCTTCCCAGAGGGGTAATTCCCACACGCGGTCGCCGCTGTCATAACTCGCTTTTTGCAATTCGTCAGCGAGCGGCCGGTGGTTGCTCAACAAGCCGCTGGCATGCCGGCCCAAGGCGATTACGCACGCGCCGGTGAGCGTGGCAATGTCAATGACCACCTCCGGCTTGTAGCGTTCGCTGTAGGTGAGCGCGTCGCACAGAATCAGGCGGCCTTCGGCATCCGTGTTGAGGATCTCGATGGTCTGACCCGAGAGGCTGGTCACGATGTCGCCGGGTTTGATGGCATTGCCGCTCGGCATATTTTCGGTGGCCGGAATAATGCCGACCACGTTGATCGGCAACTGCAGCTCGGCGCAGGCGGACAGTGCGGCGAGTACGCTGCCTGCGCCCGACATGTCATATTTCATCTCATCCATCTTGTCGGCGGGCTTGATGGAGATGCCACCCGTGTCGAAGGTGACGCCCTTGCCGACCAGCGCCACGGGCCGGTGAGCCTTGCCGGCGCCTTGGTATTCCAGGGTAATCAGCTTGGCGGGCTCGCGCGAGCCGCGCGCCACGGCGAGCAGCGCGCCCATGCCGAGCCGCTCCATGTCCGTTTTTTCAAGCACCGTGACCTTGAGCTTTTTGTGGCGCTTGCCCAGCGATTTCGCCTGTTCCGCGAGATACGAAGGTGTACAGATGTTAGCGGGCAGGTTGCCTAAGTCCCGCGCCAGTTTTACGCTTGCTGCGATGGCTAAACCTTCTCGCAAACCTTGCTCGGCCTGCGCGCGCGCGTTGGCTTGGGTTAGGCCCCAGATTATTTTATTTAGATGAGTGGGAGTATTCTCTTTCTTGCTCTTGAGACGATCAAACTTATAGAGGGCATGATCGGCAACTTCCACAGCCTGGCGGATCTTCCAGCGGAAGTCGCGCGCCTTGATATCCAACTCGGCAAGATAGACGATGGCTTCCGCCGCGCCGGTGGTCTTGAGCGCGTTGGCCGCCTTGCCGAGCAGTTTGTGATAGTGCGCCTCGTCAAGCTCGCGCTCCTTGCCGCAGCCCACCAATAGGATGCGCTCGCAGAGCGTACCCGGGACATGATGCAGCACCAGGGTCTGTCCGATCTTCCCCTCCAGATCGCCGCGCTTCAGTACCTGGGTAAGGAAACCGCCGCTCACTTGATCCAGGGCCTTGGCGGAGGGCGTGAGGAGGCGTGCTTCGAAGACCCCCACCACCAGGCAGGCGCTGCGTTGTTTTTCGGCGGGGCCGATCTTGATGCTGAATTCCATGTATTCTCCTGGTTAAAAAGCTTGCGGTGTGAAATGCGGTCTGCGAAACTGAGTTGTCTTTACCATAATCCAGACTAGTTTACCTCAAAAAGCCTCATTTGTAGCCGCCGGCGATGCCTATCATAGACCGCTATCTCATTAAAGAAGTGACGCTCACCCTGCTGGCCGTCATGCCCGTCTTGTTGCTCATTTTTTTAAGCAACCGGTTTGTGCAATACCTGGCCGAAGCGGCGGCGGGCAAACTTCCTTCCGATGTGCTATGGGGCTTGTTGGCATTCCGTTCCATCAGCGTGCTTTCCCTGTTGTTACCGCTTGCGTTCTTCCTCTCCGTGGTGCTGGCGCTCGGACGTCTGTATAAGGACAGCGAAATGACGGTGCTGGCCGCGTGCGGCGTAAGTCCGCTGCGCATCGTGCAAACCATAGGCGCGGCGGGGCTGGTGATGGCGCTGCTGGTGGCCGCGTTAACCTTTTATATCGAACCCTGGGCGAACGGCCAGACCAATGAGATCAGGAAGCGCGCCGAGGCGACCTCCGAGACCAAGATCATCACGCCGGGGCGTTTCAAGGAGTCACGCCAGGGCGATCATACTCTTTATGTCGAACGCCTCTCGCCAGATATGGAAAAGATGCACAACATCTTCATTCAGAGCAGGCAGGGCGGTACCTTGAACATCCTCTCCTCGGAAAACGGTTACCAATACGTGGATAAAAAGACCGGCGATCAGTACGTCGTTCTGGAAAACGGCAACCGCTATGAATGGACGCCCGGCGGCAGCGATTTCAAGATCATCAAATACATGAAATACACGGT
>JAYUCX010000108.1:0-3671 GCA_043740145.1 Gammaproteobacteria bacterium | reverse complement strand
CACGCTCAGTTGCTCGGCGCGTTCCTGTTCCTCGGCCAGCACGACGCTGCGCTTGACATAGGTGCGCTTCTTGCGCACCTCCACGTTCACCAATTTAGCCGTCTTGCCTTGCGCACCGGTCTGCTTCAAGGCGCTGACCGTCTTGCGTTTGAGGGTGATCTTGCGCGGCTCGGTCGCGCCCAGGGTGTCGCCCTCGCCATGACTGCGGCGCAGATAACTCAGCAACTTGAGCTTCTCGTTGTCGCTGATTGTCTCGTCGGCGCTCTTGACGGTCAGGCCCGCTTCACCCAATTGGGTGAGCAGGTGCTCAACCGGAATGCCGACGACATCGGCGAATTGTTTTACAGTGACATCAGGCATTCAAATGACTCTAGACAGCGTTAGGGCACCTCTAAAAATAGTGGATTTTGCTTCAAGACAAGGCGCAGCGCCGTCGAGCAGCGCAGCATACACGTCGGTATGTGAGCAGCGGAGACAAGCTGCAACGCAGTATTGAAGCAAAAGACGCATTTTTAGAGGTGCCCGTTAGTGTTTCTGCTCGTTGGCAAACCATGGCGCACGCGCCGTCATGATGAGTTTACCGGCGCGCTCACTGTCGAGGCCGGCGATCTCCGTCAGTTCATCCACCGACTGTTCGGCCAGATCTTCCATCGTTATGATCCCGTGGCTCGCCAGTGTGTGCGCAAGCGGCTCGTCCATCCCTTCCATTTCGAGGAGGTCGGCCGCCAGTTCGGGCGTGCCCGTCCTTTCCTCCGTGGCGATCGCGCGGGTGATCAGCACATCCTTGGCGCGGTTGCGCAGCTCCTCGACCAGTTGCTCGTCGAATTCCTCGACGGCCAGCATTTCCTGCACCGGGACGTAGGCCACCTCCTCGATGCTGGAAAAACCTTCCTGCACCAGGATCGCGGCGACGTCCTCGTCCACATCGAGTTGATCGCGGAACATGGTCTGCAAAGACTCCGCCTCGGCCTCGCTCTTTTCATCGGCCTGGGATTCGGTCATGACGTTGAGTTCCCAGCCTGTAAGCTGGCTCGCCAGCCGTACATTCTGGCCGCCGCGGCCGATGGCTTGCGACAGTTGGTCTTCGGCCACCGCCACGTCCATGCTGTGGGCCTCTTCGTCCACTACGATGGACTTGACCTCGGCGGGGGACATGGCGTTAATCACGTACTGGGCCGGGTTTTCATCCCACAGAATGATGTCCACGCGCTCGCCCGCAAGTTCGCTCGATACCGCCTGCACCCGTGAGCCGCGCATGCCGACGCACGCTCCGACCGGGTCTATGCGCGGTTCCTTCGATCTTACCCCGATCTTGGCGCGCAGGCCCGGATCGCGCGCCGCGCCCATGATCTCGATCAGGCCCTCGCCCACCTCCGGCACTTCCAGCTTGAACAGTTCGATCAGCAGTTCCGGCGCCGTGCGGCTCACAAACAACTGCGGGCCACGCGCCTCAGAACGCACCTCGCGCAGATAGCCGCGTATCCGGTCGCCCGGCCGCGCCGGCTCGCGCGGGATCATGTCGTCCTTGCCGATAAGGGCCTCGGCATTGCTGCCGAGATCAAGTATGACGCTGCCGCGCTCCACCCGCTTAACCACGCCGGTGACGAGCTGGCCCCGACGCTCCTTGTACGCCTCGACCACTTGGGCGCGCTCCGCATCGCGCACCTTCTGCACGATGACCTGACGCGCGGTTTGCGCCGCGATGCGCCCGAAGCTCACCGACTCCATCGGCTCTTCGATGAACATGCCGAGCTCTATGCCCTGGTGAACGTCTTCCGCATCCATGAGTTTGATCTGGGTGCTGGGGTTGAACTCCTCCGCGTCATTCGGCACTACCAGCCACTGACGGAAGGTCTGGTATTCACCCGTCTCGCGATTGATACTCACCCGGACCTCAATCTCCTCGCCCAGATGACGCTTCTTGGTGGCCGTCGCCAGCGCAGCCTCGATGGCCTCGAAAATAATAGTCTTCGCCACGCCCTTCTCGTTGGAGACGGCGTCAACCACCAGTAATATCTCTTTATTCATACATCACCTATAACTACAGTTCAAAGTTACAAGTGGCAAGAAATAAGATTCTTTTGCATTTTCTTGCTACTTGCTACTTGTTACTTGCTATCGTATTCATGCTCCAAATGAGCCTTGGCGATCGCCGAGTAGGGCAGCAACACCTCCACACCCTCACTCACAATCACCACATCCGTACCGCGCATACCCTGTAGCACACCCGTAAAATTACGTTGGCCATTGACCGGCGTTTGCAGCCGAATCTTTACCGTACTGCCTGCATGCTTCACAAAATGCTCGGGGCTGAACAGCGGCCGGTCCAGTCCCGGCGAGGAAACCTCCAGGTCGTAATGACCATGAATCGGGTCCTCCACATCCAGCACCCCGCTCACCTGGTGGCTGACCTTTTCGCAATCCTCCAGGCCGATGCCGTGCGGGCTGTCTATATATATCCGCAGCAGCGAGTGCCGGCCCTGCGGCATATACTCCACGCCCACCAGCTCATAGCCTAAAGCCCGCACCGCGGGCTCTATCAACTGCTCGAGTTGTAAATCCCTCTTGGGCACCGTCCACCACCTCTAGAAACAAAAAGTGGGCACGAGGCCCACTTCCTTACTACGTTATTCTTTGTGCCCTACCGCCCCGATCCCAGGGAGTTAGCTAACGGCTGTCCCAACGTCCGTCTACATCTTTGGTAGCGGGGGCAGGATTTGAACCTGCGACCTTCGGGTTATGAGCCCGACGAGCTGCCAGACTGCTCCACCCCGCAATAGACTGGCAAGTATATAAACTTACAGCCCGTTTTTCAAGCCCAACACGAGGTTAAAGCAGGGTTCCGCGCAAAAACCTGTGACCGGCCCGCCGACTTCGCTACACTTGCGCGGATGACACAGATACCCCCATCCCCCCCTCAGCATACCCCTGTGATGCAGCAGTATCTACGCATCAAGGCCGAGCACCCGGAGCAGCTGCTGTTCTACCGGATGGGGGATTTTTACGAGCTGTTCTTCGACGACGCACGCAAGGCGGCGGCGCTGTTGGACATCACCCTCACCGCGCGCGGCCAGTCCGCCGGTCAGCCCATACCGATGGCGGGGGTGCCGGTGCATGCGGTCGAACCCTACCTCGCCAAACTGGTCAGGCAGGGCGTCTCGGTTGCGATCTGTGAACAAGTAGGCGACCCCGCCAAGGCCAAGGGGCCGGTGGAGCGCAAGGTGGTGCGCATCGTCACTCCCGGCACGATCAGCGACGAGGCCTTGCTGGAGGAGCGCCGCGACAATTTATTAGTGGCCGTGAACGAGGCGCGCTCTCCTGACGTACAGGGAAGTACTAATGTCGCGGGAGGCAGGACGCCGAGAGCGACCGGAGGCGAACCGCTATTCGGCATCGCCGCGCTGGACATCAGCAGTGGACGCTTCAGTCTGCTGGAAACATCCGGCGCTGAGGCGCTTGCTGGTGAGCTTGCGCGGCTCAATCCCGCTGAACTGCTCATCGGCGATGCGCTCGGACGTTATGCCTTTGTGGAGGAGCGGCGCGGGGTGCATCATCTCGCGCCGTGGCAGTTTGATACCGACAGCGCGCTGCGCGGGTTGTGCGCGCAGTTCGGCACCCGCGACCTCAAGGGCTTCGGCTGCGAGGATTTGCCGGTGGCGATAGGCGCGGCG
>JAYUCX010000107.1:0-3679 GCA_043740145.1 Gammaproteobacteria bacterium | reverse complement strand
GTTATTCTTCCTTGAGCTATCTTAAGCGATTTCCCATCGACATACTCAAGATCGATCAGTCCTTCATGCGCGGGATTCCGGGCAATGCCGAAGACGCGGCCATCGCCCGGGCCATCATCGTCATGGCCCACGGCCTCGGCATCAAGACCATCGCCGAAGGCGTCGAGACCGAGGCGCAATTCGCCTTTTTGCGTACGCACCAGTGCGATGGTATGCAGGGTTTTTACTTCAGTCCAGCGGTGCCAGCGGAAGCGATCACCCGGCTGCTCCAGACCGGGCAGACAGTTGAAATAACACCGGAGAAACTCTAAACAAGTGAAAAAATTACATCGGTCCCCTTATCCATGAAAAAAAATATCAAGGTACTGGTGGTGGACGACTCGGCCGTGGTACGTCAAGTCCTTACCGGACTGCTCGAACAGGATCCCGACATTACAGTTCTCGGCGCCGTGGCCGATCCATTGTTCGCCATGGAACGCATGAAACGGCAGTGGCCGGATGTGATCCTGCTCGATATCGAGATGCCACGCATGAACGGAATTTCTTTTCTAAAAAAGATCATGAAGGAACATCCGACGCCCGTGATTATCTGTTCCTCACACACGGAAAAAGGCGCGGCCACGACATTGCAGGCGCTGTCCGCCGGGGCCATCGACATTATCACCAAACCTCAAGTCAACGCCGATGATTTTTTGGTGCAAGCGGCCGGCGACCTGATTCGCATGGTCAAGGCGGCGGCACGCGCCAATATCAAAAATCTCAAGCCGACCGGTGCAAGCCCCACGCAAGTCCCGCAAAAATTCAGCGCGGACGTCGTATTGGCGGCGCCCCGCCAGGGAATCAATCCGGCAACCGCGCGCGTTATTGTCATGGGCGCCTCCACCGGAGGCACACAGGCGATCGAATCGATATTGACTGTGTTGCCCGCGGATGCGCCGGGGATCGTCATCGTGCAGCATATGCCGGAGAAGTTCACGGCCCTTTTCGCGCAACGACTTGACGGGTTATGCGCCGTGGAAGTGCGCGAGGCACAAAACGACGATGAGGTGATACCCGGGCGTGTGTTGATCGCTCCGGGTGGGCGCCACATGCTACTCAAACGGCGCGGCACGGAATATCGGGTTGAAGTTGTCGCCGGCCCTCTGGTCAATCGTCATTGCCCATCGGTCGACGTGCTGTTTCGTTCAGCGGCGAAGTGCGCCGGAAAGAACGCCACCGGGATCATTATGACCGGCATGGGCGATGACGGCGCGCGCGGACTAAAAGAAATGCGCGATACCGGCGCCTACACCCTCGCCCAGGATGAAGCGACCTGCGTGGTCTACGGCATGCCCAAAGAGGCCGTAATGCGCGGGGCGGTAGCCAAGTCGCTGGCGTTAGCGGACATCCCCGCTGAAATTGTGCGTTATTCGCGTTAGCGATCCCATGAAAATTCACTACTACCCTTACACCGCGTCAAAACCCCACGGCCCCGAGCATGACCGATAACGTCGACCCGAAACTCTTTCTGCTCCAGCGTTTCTCGGACAAAATGGATGAAATCGACGCTGCCTGGTCCTCGCTGCGTGACGCCTCGTGGCAAATAGAAGTTTTGCAGAGGCTGCGGAATTTACTGCGCGCACTCGCGAGCTCGGGGGCGGTCTTCGGTTTCAGAAAGGTGGTCGATGGCGCGTACGCGTGTACACGTATCTTGGAGCCGCTCCTGAAAAGTGACACCGAGGCGACACCAGAAGAAAAATCTCAAGTAGGTACCGGCCTGGCGGCGTTAAAACTCGCCGTAACCAGCCTCGCTGCGGTGAACGGCCTGCCTTCGAAACCCGAGTCTTTGCCGGTAGCGCCGAGCGAACGCGACCGGTCGCTATTCTTAGTCATGGATAATACTCAAATGGCAACGGAGGTTGCACGCCGGGTACATCCTTTTGGCTACTGCGTGCATGCGTTCTCGACACTCGATGAAATGTCGCGTGCCATCCACAAGGCGCCGCCGTGTGCGGTGTTGTTGGATATCGTATTTGTTACCGAGAATGGTGTGGATACCATTACTCATTTACAAAACATTCATACTGCATCCACCGCTCTGCTATTTATCTCGACGCGCACGGATCTCGACGCGCGTCTACACGCGGTGCGTGCCGGGGGCGACGCCTACTTCACGCTTCCGCTCGACATCAATCTCTTGATTAACAAGCTCGACCAGCTTACAGCGCTATCCATACCCGAGCCCTTGCGTATCCTAGTGATCGATGATAGCTCGCTGGGCGCTCAACATCATGCCAGCATACTGCAACAGGCTGGCATGCATACTCAGATGGTCACCCAAACGACCCAAGTCATTACCGCCTTGATCGAATTCAGACCGGACTTGATTCTTTTGGACCTCTACATGCCTAAATGTGACGGCCTTGAGCTCGCCACTGTCATCCGGCAAAAACAGGACTATGTCGGCGTGCCCATCGTGTTTCTATCCGGCGAGGCGAACCTCGAAAAACAACTCGCCGCAATGAGTTTGGGAGCGGACGATTTCCTGGTGAAACCCATCGTACCCGCGCACCTGGTTGCCGCGGTCACGCATCGCGCCCAACGCGCGCGCGTCCTGCGCAGCTTTATGATACGTGACAGCCTCACCAAACTGCTGAATCACGTTGCCATTAAAGAACAGCTAGAGCTTGAGATTTTACGTGCCCGGCGCAAAGGGGCGTCGTTGGCATTTGGCATATTGGATCTCGACCATTTTAAATCGGTAAACGACCAGTATGGCCATGTCACCGGTGACCAAGTCATCAAAAATTTGGCGCGGCTGCTGCAACGGCGCTTGCGCGGTACCGATGTTATCGGCCGTTACGGCGGCGAGGAATTTGCCATTGTATTGACGGACGTCGACGCTGCCCAGGCTGTGGCGGTTGTAGACCAACTGCGTAGCGCATTCGAAGATATGCCGCAGCTTGCCACCGACAAGACCTTCAGCGTCACCTTTAGTTGCGGTATCGCGACCTTCCCCGCTTATCCGGACGCGATCGATCTCACACAAGCCGCCGATAAGGCCCTCTATGAAGCAAAGCGCCTGGGGCGCAATCGCATTGTCATGCGATAAAGAAAGCCCTAACAATCTTTCGAGCGCTCGGGCTACTGGCCCCACCCATACCAGGCTACTCTCAGACTATCGTCCTCAAGAACTCCCGCAGTGTCATCAGGTGCATCCCCTGAAATTCGCCAAGCTCGAGCATTGCCCGATCGCCTGTTACAATTACTTCCGCATGGCTGTCAGCGCGCACTCGAGTATGCGGTTGTCCGGCTCATCCCGTAGAACTCGAATCGTCTTGCGTGGATGCACCACATCCCCGAGTTCGGATAAAAAAACCGCAGTGCGTGCCAACTGTTCGGCATCGTGATCGAACTTCCGCACCAGAACATCGAGTACTTCGAGGATGATAGGCTTGGAGATCGCAAGCTCAAAGCGCCCCTCCACGGCACCGAATACCGCCTTCTCTGCCTGCCCGCCCGGCAGGGCCAAGGCGGAGACGAAGATGTTGGTATCGAGAACCGCCCTCACTTGCCGAGGTAGCGCTCAAGGTCCTTATCAGTAAGCACTCCCTTTTCCTTGGCCTTGCGGCGCCAATGGCCTTGAATGTTGCGTAGCTCGGTTTTAAGGCGCGTGGCGCGGGCGGCGCGCAGGACGTCC